>NZ_JBSSBO010000008.1:0-85491 GCF_054058915.1 Thermostichus sp. MS-CIW-41 | reverse complement strand
CCTTGGGGCGACTGTAAACTCGCCTGAAATTCCGAAACTTAGCTGTCCTCTGGGGCCGCTAGGGATTGGGATAAAGCCCGCACCCTGCGCATAGCGCGGGTGTCGGGTAGTTTACGTAGCCGGATCGAAGGTCGGGCAGGCTGGGTTAAGGTGATAAAGAGTTACAGGGCTGGTCGCTATGGCTGAGATGAGTCCGTATCAGGTGTTGGGAATTAGCGAAGAAGCCTCTTTTGAAGAGATTCAATCGGCGCGGGCTCGGCTCCTGGCCAGCTTGGGCGCCGATGAACAGCAGCAAGAGCGGGTGGAGCAAGCCTACGATGCCATCCTGATGCAGCGCCTGCGCCTGCGCAAAGAGGGCAAAATCGCCGTTCCCGATCGCATTCGCTACGCCGAACAACGGGCTGCCCATCCTGAGCCGGAGCTGAGTTTGCCTCGCCCTGCTGCCCAAAATCCCCCCTGGGTCAGCCGCTGGTTGGATACCCCCTCTACCGCCGATGCCCTCTGGCCTGCGGCGCTGCTGGGTGGGCTGGGGGGTTGGGTTATCCTGGCTCCCGATGAGTACCCCTCGCTGCAACTGGCCTTGGGGCTGATGGCTTGTATCTATTTCCTGTACCGCAAAGAGCGCCGCTTCATTCGCGCTTTTCTCTTGGCCCTGGCGGGCCTGAGCCTGGGGCTGATGTTGGCCTACGGCATTGCCCTTCCTCTCACCGGTGGCGATGCTCCTGGTGCGCTGTTGGTGGGGATCACGTTTACGGTGATGTGGTTGGTGACCAGCTTTCTGCGCTAGCTGCCGGTTGGCAACGGATATCCAACCAGGGATCATCCTCACCTGCCAAACCGCCGCTGCCGCGACTGATAGCTAAGCAAGGCTTGGTGAAAAGCGGCTCGGTCGAAATCCGGCCAGAGGATGGGGGTGAAATACTGCTCGGTGTAGGCCATCTGCCAGAGCAGGAAGTTGCTGATGCGCATCTCGCCGCTGGTACGGATCAGCAGATCAGGATCCGATAAGCCGGTGGTGTAGAGAAATTGGGAAAAGAGGGCCTCGTCAATCTGATCCGGCTGCAGCAGCCCCTGCTGCACCAAGGTGGCAATGGAGCGGCAGGCTTGTAGGATCTCCTGTCGTCCCCCGTAGTTGAGGGCCACCGTCAGGCAAATGCCCTTGTTGTGCTGGGTGCAGGCCACCGCATGCACGATGGTTTCCTGCAGAGAGTGGGGCAGAGCCGACAACTGGCCGGCAAACTGGATGCGCACCCCCTGCTGCACCATTTCCCCCAATTCCTGCCACAGCACCTGCTCGAACAAAGTCATGAGAAAATCCACCTCCTCGCGGGCCCGGCCCCAGTTCTCGGTGGAGAAGGCATAGGCGGTAAGGGCTGGGATCCCCCAGTCATCACAACAGCGCAGCAGCTCCTTCAGGGCCGCTACCCCTCGCTGATGCCCAACACTGCGGGGTAAGCCCCGTTTTTGCGCCCAACGCCCGTTGCCATCCATCACCACCGCCACATGGCGGGGCAACAACTGCGGATCTAGGTCGGCAGGCAACTGCAGAAGATGGGCAGGAGAAAGGGTCATGGAGATTCAGTCTTCGGGGAGGGTTTTCTCAGGTTTGCGAAAGAGTTTAGTCAGATCGGCAAGGGATCCCCACCAGCGCAGCGGCCCATTGCGAAACCAGGGGTGGGCCCACAATCCCTTTAGCGGAGCATCTCGTTTTTTGGCATCGCGGGGATTGCGCAACCGCTGTACCAGCAGTTCGTGTAACTTGGCACTGGTCAGAGGCCGCTCGATGCGCCCACCCTCCGCCAGGGAAATGGATCCCGTTTCTTCTGAGACCACAATACACAAGCAATTGGTCTGCTCTGTGATCCCCATCGCAGCGCGGTGCCGTGTGCCCAGCTGTCGAGAGGCGGCCCGCTCCGAAACCGGCAGGATGACCCCCGCTGCGCGAATGCGATTCCGATGGATGACCACAGCCCCATCATGCAACAAAGTTGAAGTCTGGAAAATGGTCTGCAGGATCTCCCGCGACACCCGCGCCTGGAGAGGTACTCCTTTGTCGGTAAACACCCGCGAGTCAATTGGCTGCTCCGGCTCGATCACAATCAGCGCTCCTGTGCGGTTTTGGGAAAGTTCTCGCACTGCTTGCACCAGTTCTTCCACCAAATCTTCCTCAGGATCCTCCTCGTCATCGCCTGCGTTGCTCGGCCACTCCATGCGGATGGCTCTTGCCAATTGCTCCAGCAGCCGCCGAAACTCCGGTTGAAAGAGCACGCCCATGGCTACAGCTGCGCCCAGGAGCAGGCGATCCAAGATCAGGTGAACCAAGGGGAGAGAGGCTGTGGCCAGGTACAGCACCAGCAGCACTATAAATCCCCTCACCAGCACCCCAGCACGACTTTCGCGGGTGTAGTAGAGAGCCAAAGCCAACAGAAAGACAGCCAGAGCCCAGTCCAAGAGGCTGAGAAAGTTAAACTGCTGTAGCCAAGCCCATAAGGCCGCCAGCATGGCGAAAAACCCCGTTCACGCTCCCCTCATTGCGGACCTTCTGCCTGGTGCCGTTCTGCACCTCAGAACCCCTGTTGGACTGCGGCCCCCAGACCAGCCTACCACTCACCTCCTGGCTGTCTTCCAGTCTTTCTCGCATGAGGTGCGTTGGCTGCGGTCGGCGCTGCCAGGAAAGGCTGTGCCTCTACTGACCAGATGGGTATGGGCAAACTTCCCCTTCAACGCAGCAACCGCTCTGGCAAGACATCTTGACGGATTAAGTCGGCATAAGTTTCTCGCCGCAGAATCAACTGGGCCTCTCCCTCGTTGACCAGCACCGCGGCTGGCCGAGGGAAGCGATTGTAATTGGAAGCCATGCTGTAGTTGTAGGCCCCCGTCGCCAAAACCACCAACACTTCTCCTGCCATTGGGGCGGGCAGAAGCACATCCTTCAACAGCACATCCCCCGACTCGCAGTGCTTGCCGGCCACCGTTACCCGCTGCGTGGCCTCTGCCTCTGGTCGGTTGGCCAGAAGGGCGGTATAGCGGGCTTGATAGGTGATCGGGCGCGGGTTGTCGGACATACCACCGTCGATGGTGATGTAGGTGCGTCCCTGGGGCAGGTCATCGCTGGGAGGGATCCGCTTTTGCCCTCCCAGGGTGTAGGCGGTCACGGCAGCCGGCCCAATCACAGATCGTCCAGGCTCGCAGAGCACCTTGGGCAAAGGGATCCCGGACTGGGCAAAGGCTTGTTGCACCGCCGTTGCCACAGTTTCCACCCACTCCGGGATGGAGGGGGGATCATCGGATTCGACATAGCGGATCCCCAGGCCCCCACCCACATTCAGCTCTTGTAGGGGCAACCCTCTGCCCAGCCCTTGCCGCCAGATCTGGGCCAGCACCCCCGCCAGGTCGCGGTGGCCCTGTAGATCAAAAATCTGTGACCCAATGTGGGCATGGAGCCCAACGCACTGCAGTTGGGGATGGGCTGCCAAAAAGTCAAACACCTCCGGCAGTTGCCATTGGCCGATGCCGAATTTGCTGTCGGTTTGTCCGGTGCGGATGTACTCGTGGGTGTGGACGTCAATACCAGGGTTAACCCGCAGGAGCAGCCGCGCTGGCCGTGCGGGCGTGGTCAGGGCCGACACCTGCTGCAGTTCGTACAGGCTATCGACCACCAAAGTACAGCCCGTCTCCAGGGCCAAGTTCAGCTCGTCGAGAGACTTGGCGTTGCCGTGCAGATAGAGATCTTCACCTTTGGCCCCCGCCTGCAGGGCCGTGTACAGCTCCCCGCCAGAAGCCACATCCAACCCCAGCCCTTCTTGCAGCGCCAATGCACAGATGGCCAGGCAATTCCAGGCTTTCGTGGCGTACAAAACCCGGGATCCCCCGGCGTAGCAGCGGGCCCAGGTGTCACGGTAAAGCTGGCAGGCGCGGCGCAGCGTCCATTCGTCCAGGATGTAGAGAGGGGATCCAAACTGGCGCACCAGCTCCACCACGTCGCACCCCCCAATTTCCAAGTGCCCCCGGCTGTTGATACGGCTGGTCAAGGGGCGCAAAGACTGGTTGGGGGAAAGGGTCTGCTCTGGATGGGTGGGAGTGCCGAGGGTCGAAATCATGGTCAGGAGTCAGAAAACTGTCTTAAACGATATCAAGTTCCTTATTCAGTTTGTCTTGAAAAGTGCCCAGCCCTAACCCGATCCCTTTATACCCAGCTCTGGGGCTGCCTCGTTCCGCTTCGACTCTGACTCCTCGGTTTTGAGATGGCTGACAATTGGCACAGTGGGAGTGTGTCTGACTTACGCAACACCTTCTGCTATGATGAAAGACCGGTGTCAACGGGTCGATGCCCGAGGGGTTAAAGGGGGCGGACTGTAAATCCGCTGGCTTACGCCTACGTTGGTTCGAATCCAACTCGGCCCACCATCGGCTTTGCCCACGTGGCTCAGTGGTAGAGCACCCCCTTGGTAAGGGGGAGGTCACGAGTTCGATCCTCGTCGTGGGCTTGGCGCTCTGAAGATGATCCCAGCCGCTGGCGCCAGAAGAGCTATGGCCCGAACAACTGGGGAGATGACAAGAATCCTCCCCCTCGAGGGCGGGGAGTATGTCAAAATGCGGCAAGAACCCTCGAGTGGTCGCGATGATCCCACCGGATGGATCCCCCCTTGCTTCTGTTCCTGCCTGGCATAGCCTCACCCTCGCCGCTGCCATCCAGAAGTTGCAGACCGATCCCGATCGTGGCCTCACCACTCAGCAGGTGATCCAGAGGCAGCGGCAATATGGCCCCAATGAGCTGATCACCACTTCTGGCCGTAGCTCCTGGCAAGTCCTGCTGGATCAATTCCGCAACATCATGCTGCTGATGCTGATCGCCGTAGCGGCGATCTCAGCCACTTTGGACTTGCAAGAAGGCGAGTTTCCCAAAGATGCCCTGGCCATTTTGTTGATCGTTGGCCTTAACGGTGGCCTGGGCTATTTGCAAGAAAGTCGGGCGGAAAAAGCGCTGGCGGCCCTGAAAAAACTGGCCTCCCCTACTGTGCGGGTGGAGCGGGATGGCCTGTGGCAAGAAGTTCCAGCCAGCCAACTGGTGCCGGGGGATCGCGTGCTGCTGGAAGCCGGGGTACAGATCCCAGCCGATGGGCGCTTGGCCGAGGCCGTGAACCTGCAGGTGCGGGAAGCAGCTTTGACCGGAGAAGCCACCCCTGTAACCAAACAGGCAGATTGCGTACTCCCGCCGGACATCGAGCTGGGGGAACGGCGCAACATGGCCTTCATGGGCACCGAAGTGATTCAGGGGCGAGGGATCCTCTTGGTTACTGCCACCGGCATGAACACGGAGCTGGGCAAGGTGGCAACCTTGCTGCAATCGGTGGAGACCGAGCCCACCCCGCTGCAGAAGCGCATGAGCCAACTGGGCAATGTGCTGGTGTCGGGATCCCTGGCTTTGGTGGCCTTGGTGGTGGGGATAGGGTTGCTGCAAGCCGGGAGTATGGCCCCTTTCACCTCGCTTCTGGAAACCTCCTTGAGCATGGCCGTGGCCGTGGTACCAGAGGGGCTGCCTGCGGTGATCACTGTCACCCTGGCCATTGGCACCCAACGCATGGTGCGCCGCCATGCCCTCATCCGCCGCCTGCCAGCAGTGGAAACCCTGGGATCCGTGACCACCATCTGCTCCGACAAAACCGGCACCCTCACGGAAAACAAAATGGTGGTAACCGACATCATTACCCCCGACCGCCACTACCACGTCAGCGGCAGCGGTTACATCCCCAAGGGCTCCTTCTACTGCGGCGGCCAGCTCATGGATCCGGAGAGCGCCCCAGATTTGCAGGCCATCTTACGGGCCGTGGTGTTCTGCAACGATGCCCTGTTGCAGGCCAGCCTCCAACCCGTTGCCGGTCGCAACCCTCGGTCTGCAGTTTCTTCTCCCCCTTCAACGCCCACCTGGTCCATCCTGGGGGATCCGACCGAAGCAGCCCTGCTGGTGGCAGCCGCCAAGGCCAACCTCCACAAAGGCTCCCTACAGGAGCGCTACCCACGGGTGCAGGAGCTCCCCTTCAGCTCGGAACGAAAACGCATGAGCGTGGTGATCCAAGAAAACGGCGGCTACTGCGTCTACACCAAGGGATCCCCAGAGCTGGTGCTAGAGCGGTGTGATCGTATCCAGAAAGGGGGCACTTGGCAGGAGCTGTCGGAAACCGATCGCCAAGCCATCCTCGGCACCAACAACCGCCTGGCCGCCCAAGGTATCCGGGTTCTGGGGGTAGCCACCCAGAGGCTAGAGCGGATCCCGGACAACGGGGAAGAGGTGGAGCACAACCTGGTTTGGCTGGGCTTGGTGGGGATGCACGATGCTCCGCGACCAGAGGCACGAGAGGCCGTGGCCCGCTGCCGAGAAGCCGGGATCCGCACGTTGATGATTACCGGCGACCACCAACTGACAGCTGTTGCCATTGCCCGCCAGCTGGGCATTCTCGAGTCGGAGGATCAGGCGATTGACGGGCGTACCCTCTCCCGCTTGAGTTTCGAGGAGCTGCTGCAAACGGTACAAACCGTCAGGGTCTATGCCCGCGTCGCCCCCGAACACAAGCTGCGCATTGTCCAGGCCTTGCAAAAGCAAAACGAGTTCGTGGCCATGACCGGGGATGGGGTCAACGACGCCCCTGCCCTGCGCCAAGCGGATATTGGCATCGCCATGGGCATCACGGGCACCGATGTGAGCAAAGAGGCCAGCGATATGGTGCTGCTGGACGACAACTTCGCCACCATCGTGGCCGCCATTGAAGAAGGGCGAGTGGTCTACAGCAACATCCGCCGCTTTGTGAAGTACATTTTGGGCAGCAACATCGGCGAAGTGCTGACGGTGGCTGCCGCCCCCATCCTGGGCTTGGGGGATGTGCCGCTGACACCCCTACAGATCTTGTGGATGAACTTGGTGACTGACGGCCTGCCCGCTCTGGCCTTGGCTTTGGAACCGGCGGAGCCAGGGGTGATGCAGCGCCCCCCCTTCAACCCCAAAGAGAGCATCTTCGCCCAGGGGCTGGGAGCCTACATGGTGCGCATCGGCGTGGTTTTTGCCATCTCCACAATCCTCATGATGGCCATTGTGGAAGCCTACATCCCCCACTGGCGCACGATGGTCCTCACCACCCTGTGTATCGCCCAGATGGGCCATGCGCTGGCCGTGCGCTCCAACGAGAAGCTCACCATCGAGACCAACCCTTTTTCCAACCCCTACCTGCTGGGCGCGGTCCTGACCACTCTGCTCTTGCAATTGGCTCTGCTCTATGTGCCTTTCTTGCGCAGCTTCTTTGGCACAGAGGAGCTAACCCGCACTGAACTTTTGATCTGCTTGGGCTCTAGCACCGTGGTTATGGTCTGGGTGGAGTTGGAAAAACTCTATTGCCGCTGGCGCAAGGGATCCCGCTGAATCTTCACAATTATTTTTCACAATAAAGCATCTTCACAATAAAGAGTCTCTCTCCCTGCTGCATCCAGAAACGAAACTCTGAGCAGAGGCTCGTCTCCCCCAAAAGCCATCCTCAAGGGGTTGTACAGAGGCCATTTCCGCAAGTTAGCTGAGCTTCCTCTTTTGACCTCCAAGATAAGCTGGAAAGACTTGCTGGGATACTGTGGAAAGGGGGCAGGAATCTCTGGGTTCTATGCACAGAGAGCTATGGGCGGTAGGGAAAACGGTGGGCCTGGTGGATCCCTCTGGCCTTGCCTTTTGGCTGCTGGGATCCCTCTTCTTGGCTCTCCTGCTGCTTGGCGTCAGCCTGGGGGAAAGTCAGCCGCTTTCTGTCTTCAGAGGGATCCTGGGATCCCTTTCTCGAAGATTTCCCTTCCAACCTCCTAGAGGCACCCCCAGCCCAGAGGCTCGTTTTCGGGCAGCCTTGGAAGCCAGCTTGGATGCTATTTACCTGCTGGAGGCGGTGCGGGATCCCGTTACCCGCGAGATCCGCGACTTTGTCTTTGTGGATGTCAACGCCAAGGGGGAAGAGCTCATTTCCCTCCAGCGCCGGCAGATCATCGGCCAGCGGCTGTGCGAGCTGCTGCCCATCAACCGCTGGGGGGGCTTTTTTGAGAAATACAAGCGAGTGGTGGAAACCGGCATTCCTCTGGAAGAGGAGTTCCCCATTTCGGGGCAGCCGGGCTTGAAGGCCAGTTGGATCCATCACCAAGTGGTGCCGGTGGGCGATGGGATCCTCATCACCAGCCGCGACATCAGCGAGCGGGTCAAGATGGAGCGGGCTCTACAGGAAAGCGAGTCTCGCTACCGCGCCCTCTACGAGGCCATTCCCGACTTGATTTTTGAGCTCAGCGCCGAGGGAGTCATTCTTCATTGCAAGCCTTCCCCTTACGTTCCCACCCGACATCCGCCTGAGTTTTACGTGGGTTGCCGCGCCCAAGACGTGTTTACTGGCTCGCTGAAAGAGCAGTATCCATCTCTGGCGGAGGGGGCCTTGGTCAGCCAGACGCCGCAGTACCTAGAGTACGAAGTTGAGATTGAGCCGGGGATCCGCTGCTATCGGAGAGCCTGCGTTGTCGCTCACGGGAGAGACAAAGTTTACATCCTGGTGCGAGATATCACCGAGCGGAAACAGGCGGAGTTGGCCCTTAGAGAAATGGAAGCCACCCAGCGAGCCATTCTAGAAGCCATTCCCGACTTGATCTTCCGCCTGGATAGCCAGGGCATTTGCTTGAGCTTTGTCTGGGGGGGCGAGGTTGTTCCCTATAGCTCACCCGACACCTACGTGGGCCGATCCCTGCAGGAGCTTTTGCCACCGGAGTTGGCCGAGCGGCGGCTTTTCTTTGTTCAGCAGGCTATAGCTACCCAGACGCGGCAGCGCTACGACCAAAGCATCGAGATTCAAGGAGAGACCCGCCACGAAGAGGTGCGCATTGTGCCCCTCAACCCCCAAGAGGTGGTGGTGATCGTCCGCGATGTAACCGACAGGGTGCGATCCCAGCAGGCCGTCCAGGAAAGCGAGCAGAAGTTCCGGGCGCTGTTTGAGAATGCCGCTGTGGCCATCCTCATCCGTCATGCCGAGACCGGCGAGATCCTGGAGGCCAACTCCCAAGCCATTGCCGCCTACGGGTTTTCCAGCCTGGAGGAGCTGCGGGCCTTCGACGCTTGCGAGCAGTCTCCCTATCGCCGGGCTTTGCAGGGGAGGGAGTTTGCTTTGCAGTCCTACTTGGAGCAAGCCCGCCAGCAGGGATCCGCCCGCTTTGAGTGGCAATGGCAGCGGCAGGATGGCCGAGTTGTCTGGGAAGACGTGTTTGTGCAGCCCCTTGTCTTGCGCGGGATCCCGTGTTGGGTGTTTACCGCGGTGGACATCACTGCCCGCAAGTCGGCAGAAGCGGAGCTGGAGCAGTTTTTCTCGGTAGCTCTGGATTTGCTCTGCATTGCCGATGCCCAAGGGTACTTTCGCCGTCTCAACCGCGCCTGGGAGACCACCCTGGGCTATTCCCTGCAGGAGCTCCAGAGCCGACCGTTTTTGGA
The DNA here is from genome assembly GCF_054058915.1 of Thermostichus sp. MS-CIW-41. Lineage (NCBI taxonomy): Bacteria > Bacillati > Cyanobacteriota > Cyanophyceae > Thermostichales > Thermostichaceae > Thermostichus > Thermostichus sp. MS-CIW-41. The sequence continues at coordinate 76,007 of NZ_JBSSBO010000008.1, read as the reverse complement.
GTGGGTTCATCCGGACGACCTCCCCGCCACGCAGGCCGCCATGCAGCAGCTTATCGAAGAGAAACGGCTGGATCACTTTGTCAACCGCTACCGCACCCAGGACGGCAGCTATCGTTTCATCGAGTGGCGAGCCTCTTTGGCCGGATCCCTGGTCTACGCCGCCGGGCGGGATATCACCCTAGCCAAGCTGGCAGAAGAGCAGATGAAAGCAGCTAAGGAAGCTGCCGAAGCCGCCAGCCGGGCCAAGAGCGAGTTCCTGGCCACCATCAGCCACGAGATCCGCACCCCCATCAACGCCATTTTGGGGATGACCAGTCTACTCCTGGACACCTCCTTGGATCCGCAGCAGCAGGATTGGGTACAGACCATCCGCTATGGAGGCGAGGTGCTGCTGAACCTGATCAACGACATCCTCGATTTCTCCAAGATCGAGTCCCAAAAACTGGAACTGGAGGAAATACCCTTTTCCTTGCCGCAGTTGGTGGAGGAGCTGCTGGATCTGATGGCCGCCCAAGCCCAGAGCAAGGATCTGGAACTGGTGGCCTGGGTGGATCCCAACCTGCCGCCAACCTTGATAGGGGATCCCAACCGGCTGCGCCAAATCCTGGCCAATCTGCTCAGCAACGCCATCAAGTTCACCCCCCAGGGAGAGGTGGTGGTGACCGTCGAGGCCGGGGAGAGGGATCCTGAAAAGCAATGGGTCAACGTTCAGGTGCGGGATACAGGCATTGGCATTCCCCCCGAAAAATTGGATCGCCTCTTCAAGCCCTTCAGCCAGGTGGATAGCTCCATCAGCCGCCAGTTTGGGGGCACCGGCCTGGGCTTGGCCATCAGCCAGCGTCTCTGCCAGCTCATGGGGGGAGCAATCGGGGTGGAAAGTCAGCCGGGCCAGGGATCCACTTTTCGCTTTCGCATCCCCCTAAAGAGGCCAGACCAGGAGCTGTTGCCAACCGCCGCACCGGATCCGTGCTTGGCCGGCAAGCGGGTTTTGCTGGTGGAAGACAACGCCAGTCAACGGCAGTTGCTATCCCGACTGCTGAGCGCTTGGGGCATGGAGGTAACCTGTTGTGCCTTGGCGGCAGAAGCCCAGGCTGCAGTTAGAACTCGTCCTTTTGACCTGGCCCTTCTGGATGCCACCCTGCCAGGCCAGGATGGCTTGACCCTGGCGGCTGACCTGCAGACAGCGCAACCCCGCCTGTTACCCCTAGTGCTGACGGGGCGCAACTTCATCTCCACAGCAGACCCTCTCCCCACTTTGGCCAAGCCGGTCAAAGCCTCCCAACTGCGGAAGCTGCTGCTGGGGCTTGTGGGAGAAAAAGCTCCTTCCTCCTTATCTTCCTCTCCCGCCGCTCCTCCCTCCATTTGGGACGCGACCCTGGCCAGCCGCTACCCGCTTCAGATCCTGGTGGCAGAGGATAACCCGGTTAACCAGAAGGTGATTCGCCTCATGCTGGAGCGATTGGGCTACCGGCCCGACATAGTCGGCAACGGTCTGGAAGCCGTCCAAGCTCTGCGCCTGCGACCCTACGATCTGGTGTTGATGGATATGCAAATGCCGGAGCTGGATGGTCTTGCGGCCACCCGTCGCATCCGCGCTGAACTGCCTCCTGAGCGCCAGCCTCGCATTGTTGTCCTCACGGCCAATGTGTTTTCGGAAGGCCGTGCTGCTGCCCAAGCTGCTGGGGTGGATGGCTATCTAACCAAACCCTTGGAGCCAGCCGCCCTAGTCCGGGTTCTTCAGGGATCCCTTCCCCTTCCCATCCCGGCCAGCCAAGAAGAGGATCCGCCCCTCGACCCCGTTATCCTCGCCCAGATGCGGGCAGTCTTCAGCTCTCCAGAAGCCTGGCAGGAGATGATCCAAACCTACCGGCAGGACAGCGAAGCTCTATTGGGATCCCTGCGGCAGGCCCTAGAGCAGCGGGATCCCCAAGCCATTGCTCGGTTGGCCCACCGCCTCAAAGGCGGCAGCAGCACCCTGGGCGCCAAACGTCTGGCCGAGCTGTGTCAGCAGTTGGAAAAGCTGGTTCATGCCGAGCCAGCCAGTTCTGTAAAATGGGATACTATAGAGCAAGCCGTGCAGCAGCTGGAGGTGGCATATCGGCAAGTTACCCTCAGTCTCTCCTCCTGAGTGCAGAGCCTTTCTCCCTCTCCTCTCAATGCCTATGCTGAGGCCTAATCCCCATCCTCCGGCCAGCTCGCCGGCGGTTCCTGAGGCCCAGGCGGGATCCCCCTCTCCTGAAAAGAAGCCGTTGTTGTTGATCGCGGACGATGAGCCCAGCCAGCGACTCTTGGTTCGCTACGCCCTTGAGCGAGAAGGCTACCAAGTTCTAGAAGCCAGCAGCGGCGAAGTCTGTCTGCAGCTAGCCGCTCAACACCCAGTGGATATGGTCTTGCTGGATGCGGTCATGCCGGATGTGGATGGGTTTGAGTGCTGTCGCCGCCTCCATGCTCAAAACTCGGATCTGCCCATTCTCATCGTCACGGCGCTGGAAGATGAGTCCTGCGTGGATGAAGCCTTTGCTGCCGGGGCCAGCGATTACATTTCCAAACCCATTCGTTGGGCGGTTTTGAAGCGGCGTATCCGTCACCTGATCCAGGCCAGCCAAGCCCAACGCCACCTGCGGGAACTTAACCAAGCCCTAGAAGCCAAAGTGCAGGAACGTACCGCCCAGTTGGCCTGCCAGGTACAGGACTTGCAGCAGCTCAGCCGCCTTAAGGATAGCTTTCTGGCCAGCGTTTCCCACGAGCTGCGCACTCCCCTCACCAAGATCAAGCTGGCCCTGGAGCTATTGGGCCGCTCCCCTCTAGACGAGAAGCAGCGCCAATACCACCGCATTGCCCTGGAAGAATGTCAAGCTGAAATCGAGCTAATCAACAGATTGCTGGATCTGCAGAGCCTAGAAGCCAAAGAGTTGAGCTCTGCGGCTGCCGCCATCGATCTCCACAGCCTTTGCACAAGCCTGCTCGACGGGGTGCGAGAACGGGCTCAAGCCCGGCAACTGAAGCTGGAGATGGCGGAGCTGACCTCACTTCCCGCAGTGCTCTACAGCTACCCGCAGCAGCTAACCCTGATCCTGAAGGAACTGCTGGAAAATGCCTGTAAGTTCACCCAGCCGGGCGGAACCCTCCGCTTAGAGGGGCAAGCCTTTCCCGGTGGGGTTGAGTTAAGAGTCGGCAATACCGCCCAAATCGAGCCTGAACACCTGCCCCACCTTTTCGAACGCTTTTACCGTGTGCCTTCTGAGGATCCCTGGGCGCAGCCGGGCAGCGGCCTTGGACTGGCCTTGGTGAAGCATTGGGTGGAGTATCTGCAGGGCCAAATCCGGGTCACCAGCCAGAAGGGATGGACTTGGTTTGTCCTTTGGCTGCCCAGCCTAGAGCCCTCCAACCGTTGACGCCCAAAGGCGGGTGGGAGGCAGCGATTGAGACTTTAGTGACCAACGACAGCAGCAGTCTCAGCAGTGGCAAAGGAGGTGCCACACCCACAACTGGCGACTGCGTTGGGGTTCTTGAAGCGGAAGCCACCGCCCAGCAGATCCTCGGAAAAATCGACGGTGGTGCCGCTGATCAAGGTCATGCTCAAGGGATCCACTGCCACCTGGATATCCCCAAAGTCGAAGGTATGATCGTCAGGGTTGGCCTGAGACTCGAAGTTCATCACATAAGAGAGGCCAGAGCAGCCGCTCGGCTTGACCCCCAGACGCAGGATGGGCTGGGATCCCTCTTTTTCGTACTTGCTGCGCAGGCGCTTCAACTCTTGGATGGCGCTATCGGTCAGGGTGATCATGACGAGAAGGCTCAAGGGTACGTTCTACTCCCCATCCTATCAAGGGTTTTTTCTCGGCCAGCGAGAGCATGACTCTAGTCAATAATAAGCTCAACTATACTGAAAATAATGTATAATATGTTCAGTACGGATTACTACCAGTTGATCTTTCTGTTTACTTTCGAGTCTGCCAACATGGTAGCCAAAGCAAAGCAGAAAATTGGTAGTAAGACGACACGGAAACTGCGCTTTGGGTATTCTACTCAAAGCTTTGCGGGATACCGCCATTCTGGTTGGAAACAAACAGAATGCTATCGCTGCATAGTTGAACAGTGATGTTCAGTAGTGTTCAGCGTAAATGTATCAGCAATTGGTAAGCTAGGGATCCCAATCCTTGAGGTCTTGCCCCTGTGACAGATCCCAATGCCATTCGGATCACCTTTTTGGGCACCAGCTCCGGCATGCCCACCCGCCAGCGCAATGTCTCCGGGGTGGCGGTGCAGTTTCCCCAGCGGTCGGAATGGTGGCTGTTCGATTGTGGCGAGGGCACCCAGCACCAGTTGCTGCGCCTAGACGAGCTGCGCCCCAGCCAGTTGCGCCGCATTTTCATCACCCACATGCACGGGGATCACATCTACGGCCTGCCGGGGCTGTTGGCCTCCTGTGGCTTGGGCAGCACCCCTGAGCACATCGATATCTACGGCCCGCCGGGCCTGGAAGAGTACCTGAAGGCCGTGTTGCGCTACAGCGAGACGCGCATCCCCTACGGCTTCCGCGTTCACACCGTCGAAACCGGTCTCATCCTGCAAGAGCCGGAATACTCCGTCTTCTGCGCGCCCTTGGATCACCGGGTGCCCGCCTTCGGCTACCGCGTGGTGGAACAGGATCGGCCAGGCAGCTTCAATGCAGCCAAAGCCCAAGCCGATGGGATCCCCTTTGGCCCTCTGTATGGGCAGCTCAAGGCCGGCCAATCCATCATCTGGCAGGGCCGCTGCTTTCACGGACGGGATTATGTCGGGGATCCCATTCCGGGCCGCAAATTCTCCTACTGCACCGACACCATTTTCTGCCGCAACGCCGTCGATCTCTCCCGGGCTGCGGATCTGGTCATCCACGAGGCTACCTACGCTCAGGCTGACTTGGAGCTGGCCCGCCGCTCTAAGCATTCCACCGCCGCCATGGCCGCCCAAGTGGCCGCCGAAGCCAAGGCCCAAACTTTGATCCTCACCCACTTCAGCCCCCGCTACACCCCAGAGGCCCCCATTACCTTGGAAGACCTGCTGGCAGAAGCTCAGGCCATTTTTCCCAATACCCTGCTGGCCCGCGATCGGCTGACCTACGAGATCCCCCGTCGCAGCCCGTCCCCTCGGCCGGTGGGTGTGGGCTTGCCTCGCTAGAATGATAGAACTGACTGTCTCAACCGGCAATGACGGATCCCAGACCTTACCCCGAACGTCCCCAATTTCCAGAGCGGCCCAAAACCGAACAACTGGATCAAAGTGCTGGCGAGTGGCGAACCTTCAGCGCTTTGCCCCCTGCCACTTCTCTGCCCCCGGTTCAAGCCGAGCGGCCAGCCCCGCAAACGGCTGCTGAGGGAGAACCCCTGCCAAAATTGGCTCCCTGGAGCAAACGAATTGGGGCTTTTGCCCTCGACTTTGGGCTGGGGCTGGGGATCTCCTACCTAGCCCAAGGCTTGGCTGCTCTGGTAGGGGCCAATGCAGGCGCCGTGGACATGACCGGCTATCTCGCCTTCTTCGCCACCTGGCTGGTGAACCGCGGCTATTTCCAATCCCGTCCTGAGGGCCAAAGCCTCGGCAAATGGCTGCTGAACATCAAAACCCTGGATCCCGAAACCGAAGCCTCGCCGCACCTGGTTCGCTCTCTGGCTCGAGAGGGAGTGCTCTCCCTCTTTGTGCTCACGGAGGCCCTGCTGGTGCCTCTGGCTGCGGATGGGCTGTTTGCCGTCTTCGACAAGGAAAAACGCCAAACCATTCACGACCGCGCCGGACGTACCCTAGTGGTGGAAGCGGAGCGGGGCTACCACCTGGATGAAAAAGTCTTGCGGTTTTTGCAGGACATCCTAGAGGGGGACGCTGCTGACGACGTCAAATCGGCTGCTCGCGACCTGCTGCGCCAAGCCCAGCGCAATGACGCCGTGCGGGATCTGTCCAAGCAGTTGCAGCGCCTGAGCAAAGATGTGGATCGCAACGCCCGTAGCCTACGGCAACAAACGGGCAAGCACGTGAAAACTTGGGTTGATTCCGTCAAGGAAAAGTTGGATAATTGGTGATCGCGCTTATCGAGGTAAACCCCCATCTCCAGCCTCAGGATCTGGGATTGCAGTTTCCTCATTGCCGTTTACCTTCGTCTTGGGATCCGTCATGGCCAAAGCAAAGGGTGCCCGCATCATCATTACTCTGGAGTGTACGGAGTGCCGCACCAACGTCAACAAGCGCTCTCCAGGCGTGAACCGCTACACCACCACCAAAAACCGCCGCAACACAACAGCCCGCTTAGAGCTGAAGAAATTCTGCCCCCACTGCAACCGCCACACCGTCCACAAAGAGATTAAGTAGTTCAAGCCGTTTCGCCGTTCTCCTGACCTATGGTTTACGCTCGCCGCCGCCTGTCTCCCATTAAGCCGGGAGAGCCCATTAGGTACACCGATGTGGAGCTGCTCAAGAAATTTGTTACCGAGCGTGGCAAGATCTTGCCCCGCCGCATCACCGGCCTGACTGCCAAACAACAGCGGGAGCTCACCGCCGCGATCAAACGAGCGCGCATCATGGGTCTTCTTTACTTTGTCAACAAAGAGGGATAGCCTTCTCCAGATCCCGATGGGCCTGCAGCTTTCGCCGGAACTCCAAGCCCGCTTGTCCCAGCCCCTCAATATCGGTGGGGTGAAGGTTTTGAGTCGCGTCTTTCAGGCGCCACTGTCAGGGGTAACCGACCAGGTCTTTCGAGGGCTGGTACGCCGTTTTGCCCCCCACAGCTTGGTCTACACGGAAATGGTCAGTGCGACCGGCTTGCACTATGCCCGCCAGTTGCCCCGCATCATGGAGGTTGGCGAGGGGGAGCAGCCTATTGGCATCCAACTGTTTGATTGTCGGCCCGACTTTCTGGCGGAAGCGGCCCGCATGGCGGTGGACGAAGGGGCGACCTTGGTGGACATCAACATGGGCTGCCCGGTGAACAAGATTACCAAAAACGGCGGTGGCTCTTCTCTGCTCCGCGATCCCGACACGGCAGCGCGAATTGTGGAGGCGGTGGCCAACGCAGTGGAGGTGCCCGTAACCGTGAAAACGCGCCTGGGCTGGTCAGATCAGGAGATCAACATTTTGGATTTTGCCCACCGTCTGCAGGAGGCAGGGGCGCAACTGCTCACCCTGCATGCCCGGACACGCGCCCAAGGCTTCAACGGCAAAGCCCGCTGGGACTGGATCCGCCGCGTCAAACAGCACCTGCGCATTCCCGTCATCGCCAATGGGGATATTTTCTCGACAGCCGCAGCGGTGAAGTGTTTGGAAGAAACCGGCGCCGATGGGGTGATGTGCTCCCGCGGCACCATGGGCTATCCCTTTCTGGTGGGGGAAATCGATCACTTCCTGAAAACCGGTCAAGAAAGACCGGCCCCCACTCCCCTGGAGCGGATTCAAATGGCCTTAGAGCATCTGCGCGGTCTCTGGGAGTACAAGGGAGAACGTGGCATCCGTCAGGCCCGCAAGCACATGACTTGGTACATCAAAGACTTTGCCGGAGCCTCTCAATTCCGTGCTCTCCTCTGTCGCATTGAGACGGTGCAGGAAGGGGAAGCCCTGCTTCTTCAAGCCATGGAGCGCTGCCAAGAAGCCACACCTCGACCGGAAGAGGCCATTAAAACCACCGAGGAGGTCGACCTTCTCCCTGAAGCCGGTTGGGCGTAGCTCCAAGGATCCCCACAATTGGAAATTGCTTGGAAATCGCCGCACGTCTGCCTTGGCTGTAGCCTGTGGCCCCGAAAAAGGCTATTGCGCCTGCTGCTGGGACAGGGCTGCCACCAACTTTTCTCCCATTTCCTGGCAACCCACTAAAGTCATTCCCTCAGAGTAGAGGTCTGGGGTGCGGTACCCTTGCGCCAAAACGGCTTCTACCGCCTGTTCGATGCGGTCGGCAGCTTGCGGCTGATCCAGGGAGTAGCGGAGCATCAGGGCGCCGGAGAGCACCTGGGCAATGGGGTTGGCTTTGTCTTGTCCGGCAATGTCGGGAGCCGACCCATGTACCGGCTCGTATAGGCCGGGGCCAGAGGATCCCAGAGAGGCAGAGGGCAGCATACCAATAGAGCCGGTCAGCATGGCCGCTTCATCGGAGAGGATATCGCCGAAGAGATTGCCCGTGAGGATGACGTCGAACTGCTTGGGCCAGCGCACCAACTGCATGGCGGCATTGTCGATGTACAGGTGGGAAAGTTCCACCTCCGGGTACTCAGCCGCAATGACATTGACCCGCTCCCGCCACAGTTGCGACACCTCGAGAACGTTGGCTTTGTCCACCGAGCAGAGCTTGCGCCGACGCTTGCGGGCCAGCTCGAAGGCAACTCGGGCAATCCGATCCACCTCAGCTTCGCTGTAGACCATAGTGTTCACGCCGCGCCGGGATCCCTGGGCATCCGTGAAGATTCCCTTAGGTTGGCCGAAGTAAATGCCCCCCGTCAGCTCCCGCACTACCACCAGGTCGATCCCCGAGATCACCTCTGGCTTCAGGGAGGAAGCCCCCACCAGTTGAGGGAAGACTTTTACCGGGCGCAAGTTGGCAAACAGCCCCAGCCCCGCCCTCAAACCCAACAAGGCCCGCTCGGGGCGTTTCTCAGGAGGCAGAGCGTCATACTTGAAGTCGCCGACAGCAGCCAGATAAACGGCATCGCTCTCTTGAGCCATTTTCAGGGTTTCTGCCGGCAAGGGATCCCCAGTCTGGTCGTAGGCAGCCCCGCCGATTAGGCCCTCTTGCCACTGGAGAGCAAATCCCATCTGCCGGGCAACTGCATCCAAAACGGCTCGTCCCACCCGCATGATTTCGGGGCCGATGCCATCTCCGGCAAGGGCTGTGATCCGATAGGTTCGAGCAGTTGAAGAAGAAGTGCTCATGAGCGGTCAAGCTGAAGATGAGGGCGTAGAGATACTACCATTTCGGCGGACTTGCCCATCCCTTGGCACACAGGTTTGCAGACAACTCCTCTAAAAAGCTCTCCAAATAACAAAGTGCAGCCTGGCCACCAACCTGCTGCACTCTGATGGTGATTCTGATGGTGATGATGAAGATCAACCCATCAAGCGGGAGTCCCAGATGTTCTTTTAGAACAAGCCCAAGGTGACCCACTTATCCAAGGGCAAGGTGGCACCTATGCCCAGGTAGAGGGTGACCAAGGTGCCGATCAGGAACACCGTTGTCGCCACCGGGCGGCGCAAGGGGTTTTGGAACTTGTTGACGTTTTCGATGAAGGGCACAAACAAGAGACCCACAGGAATGGCAGACATCAGAGCAATTCCCAACAGCTTGTTGGGAGCAATCCGCAGGATGTGGAAGGCGGGGTAGAGATACCATTCCGGCAGAATTTCCAGAGGCGTAGCAAAGGGATCCGCCGGCTCCCCTACACCTGCCGGATCCATGACTGACAGGCCAACGATCACTCCAATAGTGCCCAGGATCACCACCGGAAACATAAAGAGCAAATCGTTGGGCCAAGCGGGCTCACCATAGGTCATGTGGCCCATGTTTTTCTTCAGCTTGGCTACAACTTTGGGATTGTCTAGGTCAACCTTGCGGGTAATGGCCTCGGTCGCTATCACCTGTTTTGAGACAGCCATGAGAGTTCTCCTTATCTAGGGGCAAAAGTTCTGAAAAAGTGGCAGGTAAAGATCCCAGTTACCAGGAAAGTCAAAGGCGTCTGGGAGTCAAACCTTGCTCACAAAGGCCCAGAAATGCCTTGGCGGCGGATCATCAAAAAGTGCATGGTCATAAAGACTGCGGTCAGCCAGGGTAGCACGAAAGTGTGCAAGCTGTAGAAGCGAGTCAGGGTAGCTTGACCCACTGCTTCGCCGCCCCGGATCAGTTGCACCAACAAGTCGCCCACCACCGGAATGGCACTGGGCACACCTGAGACGATCTTGACTGCCCAGTAGCCCACCTGATCCCAGGGCAGGGAGTAGCCGGTAACGCCGAAGGAGACGGTCAGCACCGCCAAGATCACGCCGGTTACCCAGGTCAGCTCGCGGGGCTTCTTGAATCCCCCTGTCAGATAGACCCGGAAGGTGTGTAGGATCATCATCAGCACCATCATGGAGGCGCTCCAACGGTGGATGGAGCGCAACAGCCAGCCGAAGTTCACCTGGGTCATGATGTAGTTCACCGATTCAAAGGCCTCAGCCACCGTCGGACGATAGTAAAACGTCATGGCGAAGCCGGTGGCAAACTGAATTAAGAAGCACACCAGCGTCACCCCGCCGAGGCAGTAGAAGATGTTAACGTGAGGCGGAATGAATTTCCCTGTTGCGTCGTCGACGAAAGGCGTAATCTCCAGCCGCTCGTCCAACCAGTCGTAAACTTTGCTCATAATGCCTGCAATTCTTGAAATTGGATCTCGAGGGCGGGGCAAGCCCACTCCACTCAGCAATGTAACACAATCTTTTAACACCATCCTGGCGTCGGGCTCAGCTTGGGGACGAAGATCTCGATCCCAGGAGGCCAGGCAAGTTTTCGATATTGCGTTTTGTTCATGTTTCTTAATGTTTTTTGGGATCGATGGTTGTGCAGAAGCCGAGATACACAGGGATCCGCTGGAGAGGGTGGGGGATCCGCATTGTCTTGCTTGGGTGTTTGCTCTGGGCGAGTTTGGGCATTGGCGCCTGTACAGGGCAGGCCAGCCGCTGGGGAGAAGAGCAGCAACTGCTGGCGCAGGCTTGGGCCTATGTGGATCGGGCCTATGTGGATCCGGGGTTTAACGGGCAAAACTGGTGGCAGGTGCGGCAACGGTTTCTCTCCCGGCCCTTAAAGGAGCGCAAGCAGACCTATCAGGCCATTGAGGAGATGTTGGCCACTCTGGGGGATCCCTTTACTCGCTTTCTGGATAAAGAGCACTACCTCAGCCTGCAGACCTCCACAGCCGGCGAGCTGAGCGGTGTCGGCTTGCAGATTGCCATCGATGAGCAGGGGGCGGTGCGGGTGATTGCCCCCATGGAAGGCACTCCTGCCGAGCAGGCCGGGATCCAACCCCAGGATGAGATTTTGGCGGTGGATCGGGTGCCGGTGGCGGGGCTGAGCCTGGACGAAGTGGCCGAGCGGATGCGGGGGTGCAGCGGCACGCCGGTTACTTTGAAGCTGAGGCGGCAGGATCGCATTTGGGAGGTGGAGCTGGTACGCCAATCGATCACCATCAACCCCGTGCACACCCGTTTTTTTGAGCTGCCTCAGGGATCGGTGGCCTACATTCGCCTCAGCCAGTTCAACGGCAATGCTGCCGCTCAAGTCCGCCAAGCCATTCGGGCCGCAGAAGCTCAAGGGGTGCGGGGCTACATTCTCGATTTGCGCAACAATCCGGGGGGACTCTTGCAGGCGGCCATTGAGATCGCCCGCTTCTGGATCCCCAAGGGTGACATTGTGCTGGTGACGGATCGCCACGGCATTCAAGACAGCATTCCCGCCACCGGCGAGGTGCTCACAGAGGCGCCGCTGGTGGTCTTGGTAAATCAGGGCAGCGCCAGTGCCAGTGAAGTGTTGGCCGGGGCACTTCAGGACAGTGGGCGAGCTCAACTGGTGGGAACGCGCACCTTTGGCAAGGGTCTGATTCAATCGCTGCTGGAGCTGGCGGATGGCTCGGGGCTGGCGGTGACCACGGCCAAGTACCTTACCCCCAGCGGCCACGACATCCATCGCCAGGGGATCCAGCCCGATGTGGTGGTGGCGGAGGGATCCATTCCCCTGACGGCAGAAACCTTGGCCGGGCCGGAGGACATCCAGCTGCAGCGAGCCTTGGAGTTGTTGGGGCAGACCCAAGGGATCCCGGTGGCCAAAAGCGGGTGAGGGAGGAGATCCCGCTCCAGACCCAGATCTCAATCGTTGGCATTCAGGATTTGGATTCCTGTTTGTTTTCAATTCGTTTTAGGATCAGAGGCAGGGTTTTCTGGGCCACTTCTCGGCTCCAGCGCCGGTTTCTGACTCTGTCCGCTCCCGCCCGCATGAACGCCATCCAGAAATTTCACCACTTTTTCAACTGCTGCATTGGGGCTTGGCGCACAGAGCGCACCTACCATTACCTAGACCGTGGCGAGGTGGAGCGCTCCCGCACCGAGTTCACCATTCGCACTCTCACCCCTGAGCTCAAGCACAAGGTGCTCGCCGACAACAACTACCCCAACCACAACGTGGATGGTTTTTTGGGCTTTCACTTGGCTTTTGAGACCGTTTCCGAAACGGGGGAGGAGGCCGGGCAAGAGCTGAACATGCTGTTCGTCCCTCGGCAGGAAACCCCCCTGGGGCTGCAGGGAGACTACCTGCGGGATCGGGCCTACGAGGAAGATCGCCCGATGGTGGCGGCTTTCCGGTTTGATCCCGGATCCCTGCGACTGGTGATGACCACCACCTACACTCGTGTGGTTGCTGTAGATACCATCACTCTACTGAATCCGCGCCTGCGCCTGCGGCAGATCCTTACCTACCAACGTCCCCCTCAGGGTCAGCCTTTGCAGGAGCTGTTGCTGGTGGGGTTTGGGGTAGAACAGAAGCTGACGTGACCTACTCCCGCACTCATGCTGATGCAAAGCGCTCCGCGCCGCTAAAGCGAGAGAGGACGGGGCTTCCCGGCGGTCTAGCTAACCTGCGGATCCTGAGCATGACGCTTCCCAAAGACCTGAGATTGTCTCAGCACTTGGCTCTGATCCAGTTGAGGTTCGAGCGAGGACAATACCGGCAGGCGCTAGAGGAGGTTAAGCAGGCCCAAAGCCGCTATCCGCAGTCGGGTAAGCTACGGCTCTGGCAGGCCCTGGCCCAAGAAGCCCTTGGCGAAACGCAGGAGGCCATCCTGTTGGCCCAAACCTTGCTGCGCAACCCAGATCCAGAAGTTGCCCAGCAGGCTCGCTATGTCTTGGGCATCTGGCAAGCCCCTCGTCTGCGGCGTCCAGCGGAGTGGTTGAGCGAAATTCCCGATCTCAGCCGGCTGGAGGAAGCTGATCCCCCAGAGTACCGCTTGGCCTATGGGCGCTCCCAACGCAAAGGCCCTTCCCCAAGATCTGGCGCTCCTTCTGGGGATCCCCTCAGCCGCCGGGCAGCGGATCCCCCGCTGGACACTAAGCCCCTCATCTGGGTGTTGATCGGGATCCTCTCGACCCTGCTGGCCGTGATGGCTTGGCTGCCCTAGAGGGGGGTATAACCCTCGCCGCTGCTGGGTTAGTGGGGAGCATGCCTCTAACCCCCAAAACCCTGAACTTTGCTGAATTTACTGAGCTTTAGGCGGTTTGGCAAAAGTCATTGAGAGGGATATAGTAGACCAAGTTTCCCCCTGATCCTTGAGTCCACCGCAACGGTTGCCGGGAAGTGAAGGGGGAAAGCGCTCGGGGGGTATTCCTCAGGGCTTTGCGGGATACCGCCTTCCTGTTTGGACTCCGTCCCGCTGACGCGAACAGAGATAGGCAGGATGCGATCGCTTCTTTCCTGAACCATGTTCAGGAGAGTTCAGCGTGAATGTATCAGATACTGGGAATAGAGGAGACGCTAGGTCTAGCTCAGGGGAGCGGATCTGCGTCCAGGGATCCCGACAGGCTCCTCGGCAATTGGGGCAGAAAGCGGAGGTTAAGAGTGGCTACACAAACATTGGTGATGGATGCAGTGGAGCAGTTGGGCCTGCGGGTCACGCTGGGAGATATTGCATCCAGCACGGGCTTGGCTCTACACGAGGCCAAACAAGAGCTGCTGAATTTGGCCCAAAAGGCGGAGGGGCATCTCCAGGTTTCCCGGCAGGGGGAGATTACCTACGTTTTTCCACCGGATTTTCGCAGCATTCTCAAGCGCAAGGAGCAGCAGGATCAGCTGGCGGCCCTGCGGCGCAAACTGTGGGGGGGCTTCCTCTATGGGCTGCGCATCTCCTTCGGCATCCTGCTGGTGGTGTCGATTGTCTTGATCGTCCTGGCGTTGATTGCCTTGCAAATGGCCAGCAGCCGCGAGCAGGACAATCGCAGCCGGTCGCGGGGGATAGGGTTTTACTACTTCCCCAACCTTTGGATCGGCAACCCCTTCTGGGATCCCTATCCCTACTATGGCAGCTACTCCGGTCGGACGCGCCCCCACCAGCCGCAAAAATCCGAGCTGAACTTCCTGGAAGCGGTGTACAGCTTCCTCTTTGGGGACGGGGATCCCAATGCCAACCTGGAGGAGGAGCGCTATGCCCTCATTGGCCAACTGATTCGTGCCAATGGGGGGGTGATCGCAGCGGAACAGGTGTTGCCCTACCTGGATGTGGAGCCGGGATCCCCGGCCTTGGAATACGAAGATTACATGCTGCCCATTTTGCTCAAGTTCGACGGCCAGCCGGAGGTCAGCGAGGATGGGGACATTGTCTACCGCTTCCCAGAGCTGCAGGTGGCCGCCTCAGAGCGCAAGCCCAAGGGGATCCCTGAGGTGTTGCAGGAGAAACCTTGGGTGTTCAGCCGGGCCACGCCTGGTCAACTGACCCTGGCAGGAGGCTTGGGAGTTCTCAATTTCTTTCTGGCCGCCATTCTCTATGGGGCACGGGAGGAGGTGGCAGCGGCAGCCGGCAGCAATGCTTTTTTGGCCTTCATCTACCCGTTGATCGGCTTCCTCTTCCTCTACGGCACGCTGTTTTTGGCGGTGCCCGCCGTTCGGTGGTTGACCTTGCAAATCCGCAACCAGGGAGTGGAGCGTCGCAATCGTGTCCGGCAGCTTTGGCGAGAGCATCTGCAGCATCCCACAGAGGCGCTGCTGCGCAAACTCAACTTTGCCCGCCGCTTCCGCCGTCAAGAAGTTGTGCCAGAGTCGGACACCATTTACTCAACCGACCGGGATTTGATCGAGCAGCGGGACTACCGTCTGGACGAGCCGGCATTCCGCCAACTTTTGGAATCCAAAGCTCAGCAGGATCGCCCCGAAACCGAACAAGTGCGCAAGCCGCGTCCCCTCTAGAGAGGTCATGGCCGTTGGGCAAACTCCCGGTCTGCCGTTTGAGCTGAGACCCATTCGAGTTTCTTGCCCAGCCGGAGAATCCGGCGCTTGGGTTTGCTTGGACTTTTTTCTCCCCCGGAGAACTTACAGCAACCACTCCGAGACCCGCTCCCCCACCTTCTGCAAATCCAGAGGAATGGCCACCGCCTTGCCCATACGGGGTCTCTGACGGGTGGCTTCGATTTCCCGACGCACCGCTTCCCACACCCCCCAAGCCTGCAAATGGGCCAGCACGTTCTCCAAGTGGGCCAAATACTCGGCCTCGCTCAAGGGGAAGGAGGGCTGCTCCAGATAGCGCCACATCACCAGCAGCACCACCTTCTGCTGGATACGCCGCAGCTGCACGTCGTAGGAATAGCCCCACTTCTCGCGCAACAAAGCTTGAAAGTCGGATCCCTTCATCAGACTTGTCTGAGGCTGGCTTGGATCTGGCTCCAATCGCGCTGGGTGGGCCGCTCACCTTGGGAAGGAAGGCCACGGCCTCTTACAGCGTTGCATTTCTTAACGATATTGGCCAGAGGGGTCGGTTAGGATGATGTCGCTTGTCAACGAACGTTAAAACTTCTCAGGTCTGCATTTGCCATTATGACGGAAGCGGTTAGCAACTTTGAAGCGCCCCCCATGAGCCGGCGGGTTCTTCTCAATGCCCTGCTCAGCGGCTCTGTGGGAGTCGTGGTGGTGGGCGCCCTCTACCCGGTGGTGAAGTACTTTATCCCGCCCTCTTCCGGTGGAGGGGGTGAGGGCCTCATAGCTCAGGACGCTCTCGGCAAGCCCATCAGTGTCAGTGAGCTGTTGGCCACCCATGCTGCCACGGACCGGGTGCTGGCCCAAGGTTTGAAAGGGGATCCCACCTACATCGTGATCGACAACGGGGCGGTGGCCAACTATGGCCTCAACGCGGTTTGTACCCACCTCGGTTGCGTGGTGCCCTGGAATGTGGGGGAAAACTTGTTTAAGTGCCCTTGCCACGGATCCCAGTATGCGGCCAATGGCAAGGTGATCCGGGGACCGGCTCCCCGCTCGCTGGAGCTGGTGAGCGCCACTGTGGATGGCGACAACGTCCGCTTCAGCCCTTGGCAAGGCCCCGATTTCCGGGAAACCTAAAGGGCAAGGGATCCCGCTGGCTGTGCCGGCTTTTGCCGAACGATTTGGGGCAAATTGTCGAGATGGCTGTTCCAAGACTGTGTCCTAAACCTGTGATGGAAATTCATTCTGAGCTGAGAGTTATGAAGCGAATCTGCTTGGCCTTCTGTGGGCTGCTGCTGTTGCTGGGGATGGGGGCACGTCCGGCGGCAGCCTACCCCTACTATGCCCAGATGGCCTACGACAACCCCCGCGAGGCGACTGGAAAAATTGTCTGTGCCAACTGCCACCTGAACGCCATGCCCACTCGCGCCGAGGTGCCCCAGGCCGTCACCCCCGGCCAGGTGTTCACCATCAAAGTTGGGATCCCTTATGACCTGAGCAAGCAGCAGGTGCTGGCAGACGGCAGCAAGGGTGGGTTGAATGTGGGCGCGGTGGTGGTCTTGCCGGAGGGCTTCCGTTTAGCCACCGAAGCCGAGATGACCGAGGAACAACGGCAAGAAACTGCCGAGACCTACATCACCCCCTACAGCGACGCGAAGCCCAACATCCTCCTGGTCGGGCCTTTGCCGGGCGAGCAGCATCAAGAAATCGTCTTTCCAGTGGTGGCCCCTGACCCGAAAGAGGATCCCTCGGTGGCCTTCATGAAGTATCGCGTTTACATCGGGGCCAACCGAGGTCGCGGTCAGCTTAACCCCGACGGCAGCCTCAGCAACAACAACGTTTTCCGCGCTCCGGCCACCGGGCGTCTGGTCAACATCGCCACCCTCAACTCCGATATCAGCGATCTGCCGGCTGAATTGGCCAGCCTGGTGCCCCCGGAATACGAGCTGCCGGGCACGCGGGTTCTCAGCTTCGAGACCGAAAGCGGGATCCAAAACCTGGTGGTGCCGCCTGGGCCGGAACTGGTGGTTGCTGTTGGCGACAGCGTCAAAGAAGGGGATCCCGTCACCAACAATCCCAATGTGGGCGGCTTTGGCCAGGTGGAGCGGGATCTGGTGCTGCAAAGCCCGGAGCGGGTGAAATGGCTGGTGGCTTTCCTGGCAGCCGTTACGATTGCCCAGCTCTTATTGGTGCTCAAGAAAAAGCAGGTGGAGCTCATTCAAGCCGCCGAAATCCTTGGCTAGCTCAAGCTCTTTCCTGGCCTGCACCTCGGAGGTATCCGAGGTGTTTTTTGTTCTGTAGGGCTGATAGCAGTCGTGGTTTTTATTACCATCTATTTCAACTGCTCGCCCTAGCGGGCCGGAGGCCTTGTTCCCTGCCGCTAGCACCCTAGTCGACAACGGTTCTAAGGCAGCCTCAGCTCTCCTCTGATCACCAGCACCGCTTGCCCAGCAATCTCCACCCGTGAGCCTCGATCTCGGCACCACAGCTCGCCCCCGCGGGCCGAGAGCTGGTGAGCCTTCAAATCAAGTCGGCCCAGGCGTTTGGCCCAATAGGGCATCAAAAGACACTGGGCGGATCCCGTCACCGGATCCTCCGGGATCCCCAGCCGAGGGGCAAAAACGCGGCAGACGAAATCCGGCCCATTCCCCAGAGCCGCCCCAGAGGCTGTGACGATCAACCCCGGAACGGGGAGCGCTTGAACCTGGGCCAGATCCGGTTGCACCTGCTGCACCTGTCCCGCCGAAGCCAGCACCGCCACCCCCATACCCCCGCGGTACAGCTCCACAGGTGGGATCCCTAAAGCCGCTGCCACCTGCTCCTTGGCTTCTGGCCAAGGTTCCGGAGTTTGAGCAGGAAAATCCATGGCCAGGCGATCCCCTTGCCGCCGCACCTGCAACAGGCCACTGCGGGTGGAAAAGGCTACCCTCTCCGCCTCAGGATGCACCTCGGTGAACAGCACATGGGCACCAGCCAAGGTGGCGTGGCCACAGAGATCCACCTCCGTCGTCGGCGTAAACCAGCGCAGCCCATAGTGGGGAACCTCGCCCTGGGATCCCTGGGGAAGTAAAAAAGCCGTCTCCGACAAATTGTTCTCTGCGGCAATGGCCTGCATCAGCGCCTCTGGCAACTCCTGGGGCAGCAGACACACCGCCGCGGGGTTACCTGCAAAAGGCACTGCCGTAAACGCATCCACCTGAAACAACGGGATCCACACCTTCTCAACCCAGCCCAACTCAGGCCATGATCCCACACCGGCACCAAAAGTAGGGGGATCCGCACCCCGACCGTACCCGCCAAAAGCGGGATCCCACCGACAGAGGCTATTGTCAGGCCAGAAAGTTGGCTGATAAACTAGCACTCGTAAGTCGAGAGTGCTAAGTCGCTTCCCTTCGGGGAAGTGGAACTAATGGAAATGAAAACTTCAGCTTCGTGCTTTAGGATCACGGAGGACATTCGTCATGGCTGCAGTAGCTCTTAACGTCTCTACCCTGAAGCCGCTGGGCGACCGCGTGCTGGTCAAAATCGCTCAGCAGGACGAGAAAACCGCAGGTGGGATCTTCTTGCCGGACACTGCCAAGGAAAAGCCCCAGGTGGGGGAAGTGGTTGCTGTTGGCCCTGGCAAGCGCAACGACGAGGGCAAGCTGATCCCGATGGAACTGAAAGCCGGCGACAAAGTGCTCTACTCCAAGTATGCCGGAACCGAAGTCAAGCTGGGCAGCGATGAATATGTGCTGTTGGCCGAGCGGGACATTCTCGCCATTGTTCAGTAATGGTCAGTGATTCAGCAGCAGTTCAACGAACGATTGAATCCTTAAGACTCTGTTTCACCCTTACCTGCATTTGCATCGGAGAGGTTGACTATGGCCAAATCAATCATCTTCAGTGAAGAAGCCCGCCGCGCTCTAGAGCACGGCATGGATATTTTGGCAGAAGCCGTAGCCGTTACCCTGGGTCCCAAAGGGCGCAACGTCGTGCTGGAGAAGAAGTTTGGCGCCCCCCAAATCATCAACGACGGGGTAACCATTGCCAAAGAAATTGAGCTGGAAGACCACATTGAGAACACCGGCGTTTCCTTGATCCGGCAGGCGGCTTCCAAGACCAATGACACGGCTGGGGATGGCACCACCACGGCCACGGTCTTGGCTCACGCCATGGTGAAAGAAGGTCTGAAAAACGTGGCTGCCGGCGCCAACCCAATTGCCCTGAAGCGAGGGATCGACAAGGCGGTGAAGTTCTTGGTCGACAAGATCGCCGAGCATGCCCGCCCGGTGGAAGATTCCAAAGCCATTGCCCAGGTGGCGGCCATTTCCGCCGGTAACGATGAAGAGGTGGGCCGCATGATTGCCGAAGCCATGGACAAAGTGGGCCGCGAAGGGGTGATCTCCCTGGAAGAAGGCAAGTCCATGACCACCGAGCTGGAAGTGACGGAAGGGATGCGCTTCGACAAGGGCTACATCTCCCCTTACTTCGTCACCGACACCGAGCGGATGGAGGCGGTTCTGGAAAACCCCTACATCCTCATCACCGACAAGAAGATCACCCTGGTTCAAGACCTGGTACCGGTTTTGGAGCAAGTGGCTCGCGCCGGTCGTCCCCTGCTGATCATCGCCGAAGACATTGAGAAAGAAGCGCTGGCCACCCTGGTGGTGAACAAGCTGCGGGGTGTGCTGAGCGTGGTGGCGGTGAAAGCGCCTGGCTTTGGGGATCGCCGCAAGGCCATGCTGGAAGACATCGCCATCCTGACCGGCGGTGAGGTGATCAGCGAAGAGCGCGGCCTGAAGCTGGAGAACGCTCGCCTCGATTCCTTCGGCACTGCCCGTCGCGTCACGGTAACCAAAGACAATACCACCATCGTGGCGGAAGGCAACGAAGCGGCCGTGAAAGCTCGTTGCGAGCAAATTCGCCGTCAAATTGAGGAAACCGACTCCACCTACGACAAAGAAAAACTGCAAGAGCGCCTGGCCAAGCTCTCCGGCGGTGTGGCAGTGATCAAAGTGGGCGCGGCCACTGAAACCGAGATGAAAGACCGCAAGTTGCGCCTGGAAGATGCCATCAACGCCACCAAAGCGGCGGTAGAAGAAGGGATCGTTCCCGGCGGCGGTACCACCTTGGCACACCTGATCCCGGTGGTAACCGAGTGGGCGCAAGCCAACCTGTCCGGCGATGAACTGGTGGGGGCCAACCTGGTCGCCCGCGCTCTGGGCGCTCCGCTGCGCCGCATTGCTGAGAACGCCGGCCAAAACGGCTCCATTGTGCTGGAGCGGGTGAAAGACAAGCCCTTCAACACCGGCTACGATGCCCAGAACGACGCCTTCGTGGATATGTTCGAAGCGGGCATTGTAGACCCGGCCAAGGTTACCCGTTCCGCCCTGCAAAACGCCGCTTCCATTGCGGGGATGGTGCTGACCACCGAAGCAATCGTGGTGGACAAGCCCGAGCCCAAAACCAACACGCCGGCAAGCAGCGGCATGAGTGACTACGACTACTGATCTGTTGATTGCCACAGGGAGGCGGATCCCTGAGGCTCACCGAAGAGCCCATGGGCACTTCGCTTCCTGGCCAGGCATCTTGGATGAATCTTTCGGGATCCCCTGGTGGGATCCCTTTTTTATGGATTTTTATTTTTTATCAAGACAGGCGAGCTGGCGGGATCATTCCCAATACCCATGCAACAGCAGCGCAACTGTCTGTGACGTTGATCCCCCTCTACCTTTGGGAGAGGGGCTGGGGGTGAGGGCGCCGGAGCCATGCAATCGGGAACTGCCTCAAACTGGTTTTTTGATAACGACTCTGATTCTGTCCAACTTGAAGAGAAGGGGAAGGCGGTGTGGCTCAGTTGATCTGCATTGGCCTGGATCTGGCCTGGTCAACCCGCAACCCTTCCGGTCTGGCCACGCTGCGAGTCCAGCTCGGGGATCCCGGCAGGCAAAACTTGACAGGCCATCTGGTCGATAGCCGCATTCTCCAAACGGATGAGGAGATCCTGGACTACATTCAAGCTCAGGCGGGCGAAGATCCCTGCTTGGTGGCGGTGGATGCCCCCCTGCGCGTCCCCAACCTCAGCGGACAGCGACGGGCCGAGGCCGAACTGAACCGGGTGTTTCGCGCCTATGCAGCCGGGGCCCACCCGGCCAACCGCCGGCTTCTAGAAAAAAACGGCCAGGTGAGAGGGGAAGCCTTGGTGCAAGCCCTAGCCAGTTATGGCTTTCGGGAGCAGGCCAGCATCGAGCGAGGAAAACTTACCCGCCAAGTGACCGAGGTCTTCCCCCACAGCGCCTTGGTCAGTCTCTTCGGCCTCAGCCGCACCCTGAAATACAAGGCCCGCCCCCGACGCACCTGGCCAGAACGGCAACAAGCTTGGCAACTTTACCAGCATCATCTGCGCTCTCTGGCTGCCGCTGACCCGGCTCTCCAGGATCACGAAGAGCTGCTCCAAGTGGAGGTGGGATCCCTCAAGAGCCGTCGGCTCAAAAACTACGAAGATCAAGTGGATGCCTTGATGTGTGCTTACATCGCCCTCTACGGGTTCCGCTGGGGATCCGAGCGCTGCCGCAGTTTCGGCAACCTGCAAGAAGGGCACATTTTCACGCCCTTGCCCCCTCGAACCTTTGGGGCGGATTGAGACCCGCTCCGGGATCGCAGCCAAGAGAACAAGACTCTCGCTGGCCTTGGATCCCTCCTTGGCGGCATGATAAGAACAAGGATCCGCAGAACAGGGGAAAAATGGACGTGCAACTGGGCCGCAATCGGCAGGCAAGACGCGCTTACGGGCTGGATGAAATCGCGCTGGCCCCAGGCAGACGAACGCTGGATCCCAGCCTGGTGGATACCCACTTCACCCTGGGAGGGATCCAACGGCAAATCCCCATCATCGCCAGCGCCATGGATGGCGTGGTGGATGTGCGAATGGCCATTTTGCTCTCGGAGCTGGGGGCCTTCGGGGTGTTGAACCTGGATGGGATCCAAACCCGCTACGCCGATCCCGATGAGATTTTGGATCAGATTGCGTCGGTGGGCAAAGACGAGTTTGTGCCCCTAATGCAGCGCCTCTACAGCGAGCCGGTGAAGCCAGAGCTAATCCAAGAACGCATCCGCCAGATCAAAGCTGCTGGCGCCATTGCCGCCGCTAGCTGCGTGCCCGCCCACGCCGCCCAATACGGCCCCCTGGTGGCTGAAGCCGGGGGGGATCTGTTTTTCGTTCAGGCCACGGTGGTTTCCGTTCACCACAAGGTTCCCGAAGGCATGGAACTGCTGGATCTGGCCCAATTTTGCCGGTCGATGCCCATTCCTGTTGTGGTGGGCAACTGCGTTACCTACGATGTTGCCTTGGAGCTGATGCAGGCCGGAGCTGCCGGTGTCTTGGTGGGGATCGGCCCGGGGGCTGCCTGTACCTCCCGCGGCGTGTTGGGGGTGGGGGTACCACAGGCTACAGCGATTGCCGACTGTGCCGCTGCACGGGAGCAGTTTTTGGCGGAAACCGGCACCTATGTCCCTGTGATTGCCGATGGCGGATTGGTGACCGGTGGCGACATTTGCAAGGCCATCGCTTGTGGAGCCGATGCAGTGATGATCGGATCCCCCTTGGCCCGCGCCTATGAGGCCCCCGGTCGCGGCTTTCACTGGGGCATGGCCACCCCCAGCCCCGTTTTGCCCCGCGGCACCCGCATCCGCGTGGGATCCACCGGCACCCTGGAAGAGATCTTGTGCGGCCCCGCCCGCCTGGACGACGGCACCCACAACCTCTGGGGTGCTCTGCGCACTAGCATGGCCACCCTGGGGGCTGCCAATCTCCGAGAAATGCAGCAGGTGGAGATCTGCATCGCCCCCTCCCTCCTGACCGAGGGGAAGGTGTACCAGAAGGCGCAAAGCCTGGGCATGGGGAAATAGTTCTTTGGGAATGCTAAACTCGGTGGACTGGGATCCCCCAGGGCGGTTAGCTCAGCGGTAGAGCGCCTGCCTTACAAGCAGGATGTCACTGGTTCGAGTCCGGTACCGCCCATCCCCACCGGAGCTTGCAGCTTGAGAGCTCTGTCTCAGCTAGAAATCGCAGGAGCCCCGCACTGTACCCGTAGGGTCAGTGTCGGGAGGAATGCGGAAGTTATGATAGAACCATGACCCAAGTCCTGACCGTCCCCTGCAAGCTCAAGGTGTCCCAGTCGCAAGCCGCAAAGTTGGATGCGACAATGGATGCCTTTGTGCAGGCGTTGAACTGGGTCAACCAAAACACACCAGAAAAAGTAGTCAACGCAGTCAAACTCCAGTCCCTTTGCTATTACCAGATTCGCGCTCGGTTTGGCTTGTCCAGTAACTTGGCAAGGACTACGTCCCGCTTACGCGACCAGCAGGTCTGCAGACGGCTGGCCGGTGCCCGTAAAGTTGCCCAACAGAAAAACCGTCCGGTCAAAGCGTTCAAGAGAGGCTTTGCGACCTACGATGCCCGTATCTTTTCGTTTCGCGAGAAAGACTGGACGGTGTCGCTGACCACGGTGGAGGGTCGGGAGCGCTTTGAGCTGGCGATTGGCCGCTACCAGAGAGAACAGTTGGCAGGCTCCAACCCCAAATCCGCCACTCTGGTCAAGCGCAAAGACGGTTCCTACTCTATTCAGATCTGTGTGGAAGCGGAGCCATCCCCACCGCAACGCACGGGCAGAGTGCTGGGGGTGGATTTGGGAAGGACGGATATTGCTCATACGTCAGAAGGGGATAACTGGAATGGACAGCAGTTGAACAAAGTCCGAGACCATCACTCGCGGTTGAGGGCGGTACTCCAACGCAAAGCCAGTAAGGGCACCCGCAGTTCGCGGCGCAGATGCAGAGAACTGTTGCAACGGCTGTCTGGCAAGGAGAGGCGCTTTCAGGCGTGGGTCAATCATCGCATCTCCAAAGCTATTGTCTCTAGGGCAAAGGCGACAAACAGCGCTATTGCTCTGGAAGACTTGACAGGGATCCGGGAAAGGGTCAATCAACAGCCACGCAGCAAAGCTGAGCGCCGCAGAACCAATAACTGGGCGTTCTACCAGCTTAGGATGTTCGTGGTCTACAAGGCCGCCATTGCCGGAGTACCTGTGGTGCTGGTTCCGCCTGCCTACACGTCGCAGACCTGCCACCGGTGTTTGCACATCCATCCCGATCCTACGCAATCCTATCGCAGTGGAAAGAAGTTTAAGTGTGGACACTGTGGATGGGAAGGGGATGCGGATTTGAATGGTGCGAATGTGATTGCGCTTTTGGGGGCTGCTGTAAACCAGCCTAGAGGTCCGTGGTTGGCTTGCCAACTGCAGGGCTACCGAAAGCCCGCCCTGTACTGCGAAGCAGTCAGAGTCGGGTAGTTTACTTTGAGATACACCCGCTAGCCAGAGCCGGATCCCTGAGGTAGAGTAGTGGATATCGAGCCTCGATCATCTACCGCAGTTGGGTCTCGCATTGAGTCTCGCGCAGAAAGTGTGTAAAGTGGTAGACGATGTGGACTTCGGCTGTATCATGTCTTCCCAGAGTCCGCGATTGCCAGGCTCGTTATTGAGGTAGGCAGTTTGTCGCTTCTATGAGGACACTTCTACAGCCAAAAAGGTGTGAGGAAAAGAACAAGGAGAGAAACATGCCCGCGAAACACGCGAACTACTGGAAAACGCTGCTGGCCGGCACTCTGGGTGCAGCAGCGATCCTGACCCCTGGAGTGGCTTATGCCCAAGCTACCGGGCCGGTCACCTCCATCTCTGAGCTTTCGGATGTGCAGCCCACCGACTGGGCCTTCCAAGCCCTGCAATCCTTGGTGGAGCGCTACGGTTGTATTGCCGGCTACCCTGACCGCACCTTCCGCGGCAACCGGGCTATGACTCGCTTTGAGTTTGCCGCCGGTATGAACGCCTGCTTGGATCGCATCAATGAGTTGATTGCAGCCGGTTTGGCCGACAAAGTCTCCAAGGAAGACTTGGCCACTCTGCAGCGCTTGCAAGAGGAATTTGCTGCTGAGCTGGCAGCCCTGCGCGGGCGGGTGGATGCCCTGGAAGCCGATGTTACTGATTTGAAAGGGAAGGTCTTCAACCCGGTTACCAAGTTGAATGCCCAAGTCATCGCTGCTGTTGTAGGCAGCGCTCTCACGGAAGACAGAGTTGTTGATGGGAAGGTAGTGGCAGAGCAAAACCAAGCCAACATGACTCTTCCCTATCGGGTACGCTTGAACTTCGATGCTTCTTTTGTGGGTCGCGATCGCCTGCGCATTCGTCTCCAAGCTCGCGATGCTGTGACTGAGTTCTTTGAGGGGGATCCCGGCCTTGGCTTTGGCGGTGGTGGCGGTGGCACTTTCACCCTGGCCCAGCTGGTTTATCAATTCCCTGCTTTCGACCGCGCTGCTACTATCTACACGGGCATTACGGGTACGGGAGTGGGGAGCGTTCTGCAGTACAGCACGCCCTTTGATGCCCTGTCGGACTTTGCCGATGCTCCCAAATCTACGGCAGATGTGCCCAGCGGAACCCTATTTGGTTTTCGCTTCCGTTTGAGCGACCAGTTTCGTTTAGCCTACGCCTACAGCACCAGAAGAGGGCAAGCCTTGGGGAGAGGCTTTGGCGACAGTGGCTTGACAGGTGATGATAGCGCTCACACCGTCGAGCTGGGCTTCTTGCCAACCGAGGGCTTGGAGTTTTACCTTCAGTTTGCTTCCACCTACCTGCAGCAAGCAAATGACGGCCCCACCTTCCTGGCCACGGGTAAAAGTCTCTTCCGTGGACCAGTAAGAGGAACGCAGGTCGATGTCTCTGCGCGGGTAAACGCCTTTACAGTCGCAGCCAACTGGGAGCTTAGCCCTCGAATTACCTTGTCTGGCTGGTTTACGGCTGGCAATGTGGATTACAACTTGCCCAACGTGGTACCGGCTGGCACTGTGGATCCGGGTGAGGAAAACTTTAATGGTTTCCTCTTTGGCTTTGTTTTCCCTGACCTCTTTGTGGAGGGTGCCACAGGCGGGATTGTATTTGGGCAGCCAATCGTGACCACAGACAACGACGGAGTGTGGGATACTCGCCCCTTCGTTGTGGACGTCTACTACAGCTTCCCGGTCAACGAGTACATTACTCTAACGCCTGCTGCCTACTTTGTGAGCAACCCCAATGGCGGCAGACCCGGAGACAACGACCCAACCATTGGCGTGGGGGCTTTGCGAGCTGTGTTTACTTTCTAGTTCTTAAAATCCCTGCGCTGACATCCAAGTTGCTAAGTAGGGATCCACTGGGTTGGATCCCTATTTTCTTACATCAGCCCCTCTGGGGGGATGAAAGCCTGGGCTTGACGTCAAGCTTGGGACAAAGCTAGGGATTACAAAAGGCACACTGAGCGGGATCCGCCCAGGGCTCTGCCACAGGCTCGGTGTGGGTGTGGGAACAGCGAGCACAGCCATATACCCAAGCCTTGGCCA
Source organism: Thermostichus sp. MS-CIW-41 (assembly GCF_054058915.1). NCBI lineage: Bacteria > Bacillati > Cyanobacteriota > Cyanophyceae > Thermostichales > Thermostichaceae > Thermostichus > Thermostichus sp. MS-CIW-41. Next base: position 49,659 of record NZ_JBSSBO010000008.1, on the reverse strand, counting down.
CGGGGGTGGGGGCGCCACATTGACCGCAGGGCAGTCCAGAGACCGAGCGGATCCGCCAGTAGCCGGGAGTGCCGCAGGCCGGGCACAGGCTTTGGGCTTTGGCGATTAGGTTTTGGGTGGCGGCTGCGATGACTTGGAGCCGGGTTGGGTTGTACAGGGCCCGCATGTCGGTTTCCAGATGCAGGCCACCCTGCCGAGCCAGCAGCTCCCCCACCACCTGCTTCAGGGTTGCTTCGTCTTGGATTCCTTTGTGGATAACCTGGGGCTTTTCTGGCCGGTCGAGGGCAATCAGGGCGTGCTGGGGAAAACCCGCTTTCTGGGCAAAGTCCAGCGCCTCTGCAAAGCTGTGTACCCAGCGATGGCTGAAATTGGTTTGGGTGCTCTCTGCATAGCCGACCAGCTCCAAGGGCTCCGCGCCGGGTTCAAAAACCCTGAGCATGACCCACTCCTGATTCCAAGGGATCCAAGGGATCTGGGGGTGGGGGCCAAAGGATCCCTCGCTGGCCAAGCCCAGAGCTTCAGGATGATCCTGCAAAGCCCTTGCAATCTTCAGGCGCAGAGTCTGTAGGGGATCCCCCGGTCGGGGCCGCTCCCGCGAGAAGGTGCCCAGTTGGTCGGTGTCGAAAGCTACTACTTGAACTTGGATCCCCAAATGTTCGGCCAAGAGAGGGCCGATGACCTGCTCTTTGCGATGCATGGTTGCCAAGTAGGCGACCCGACCCTTCCATTGCATAGACTCAGACTTAACCTAGATCTGGCAAACGGATCCCGCAGCTTTGTGGCTCAGGCCAATTGGGGTTACTCAAACCAGGGGACTGGCCTCGAGCGGCAAGCCCAACTGGGCAACAGCCTCGGCCAAGGCCACCTCACGGCTGTCCACAAACCGCTCTGGGGACAGTGGCAGATGCAGGCTTTCTAGGCGCTGCCGGATCCGACCTCTAGCTCCGACAATCCACACCTGTTTGCCCCGATCCAGGGCCTCGCGGATGGCATTTTCCAAGGATAGCGTCGCCGAAACTCCCAGCATCGGCACATCTGATAGATCCACCACCAGCGCTTGGCAGGAGGCCACCGCCTGATGTTGGCGGGAAATGGCTTGGGAAACCCCGAAGATCATCGGCCCGCTCAGGTAAAACAGCAACACCTGCCCGCATCCCTGGCGCAGCAATTCCCTCTCACGGGGAGTGAGATCCACCGCATCATCGGCATCGGTAATGGCTTTCACCTCTTCGGAGTGGATCTCGCTGAGGCGTTGGATAGTGAGCAAGTTGGCCACAAACACTCCCACTCCCACTGCAGCGATGAGATCCACAAACACCGTCATGAACATCACTCCGTACATGATGGCTGCCCCTTTGAGGGAAAGGCGGTGGGCCCGCTTGAGGAAGCTCCAGTCGAGGATATCCACCCCCACCTTAAAGGCGATCCCTGCCAGCACCGCCATTGGGATCCCTTGCGTGAGGGGAGCTGCAAACAGCACCACCATCAACAGAATGAGGGCGCGGGTGACGCCCGCCAGAGGGGTACGTCCCCCCGACTGGATATTGACCACCGTGCCCATGGTTGCCCCTGCTCCCGGCAGCCCTCCCATGAAGCCGGACACCAAGTTAGCGATCCCCTGCCCGATCAGCTCTTGGTCGGAGTCGTGGCGGGTGCGGGTGAGGTTATCGGCAATGACTGCCGTCAAGAGGGTATCGATGCAGCCCAGCATCCCCAGCACCACTCCATCCAGCACCAGGTTAGCTAGAGAAGCAAAGGGCAACTGCGGCCACTGCAACTGCGGCAAACCGGTGGGGATGGGGCCAATGCGCCGCAAATCCCAATCGGCCATAAACAAGCTGGCCGCCAGCGTTCCCAACACCAAAGCCACCAACTGCGGCGGCACCACCCGTCGCCAGGGCTTGGGATAGCCAAAAAGGATGGCAAGCGTCAGCAACCCCAGCCCCAGCTCTGGCATCTTGAGGTTGAGCAGGTAGGTCGGCAGGTTCTGCACCGCCCCAATCACTCCCCCCTGGCTGGCGTGGCCCAGCAGCGGCGGGATCTGCAGCAAAATCATGATCCAGCCGATCCCGGACATAAAGCCGGAGATAACGCTGTAGGGCATGAGGGTGATGTACTTGCCCAGTTTCAGGGATCCAAACAGGATCTGAAATAAGCCCCCCAGCATCACCACGGTGAAGGCCGGCCCCAGCCCCTGCTCCGGATAGCGGGCTGTAACATTAGCAACCACTGCCGTCATCATCACAGTCATCGGCCCGGTGGGTTCGGAGATGAGCGTGGGCGTACCCCCAAACAGAGCCGCAAAAAAGCCCACGCATACTGCTCCGTACAAGCCCGCCACCGGCCCTGCCCCCGAAGCCACCCCAAAGGCCAAGGCCATCGGCAAGGAAACAATCGCCGTCGTCAGCCCGCCGAAGAGATCCCCGCGCCAGTTGTCTAGGCTCAGACGTCGGTGCCAATCCAGAAATCTCCTGTTGCCGGACTGTTGTTCTTTCGCTTGGCTCAGCATGCCCCAAAGCCCTCCACGCTATGGGCAGCCTATCATTGAACGTTACTATAGAGATCACGCTAGATGATAGGTTTTCTTCTATGATTTCCCTCAGGGATCCCTATCTGGATCCCACTCAGAGTGAGGCATGGGGCTTGAGCCGGTAGAGTTGTGTGAAAGTGAGAGTAGTCCACATAGCGATGCCCATTGCTGTCCAGGTGGAGAATATCGGCAAATCGGTGGTTCCAGAGAATCTCATCGGCCAAGTAGGAGTGGCGAGCATGGATGGTTTGGGAAAAGGTGTCGTCGATGCCGGTCAGGGTAATGATCAGCTCCGCTTGGCCCACCTGTAAATCTCGATCCATGAGGCTGTAGAGAGGGCCGCCGATGAACCACCGAGCCTCTCCTACTGGAAGTCAGCCAGCCTTCACAAAGGGCGAATGGTAGACTGGGAATACAAAAGCTTTCTGCTCAATTCAATCACCTTCAGCTTACTAGCGCAGGAGCCCCGCACTGTACCCGTAGGGTCAGTGTCGGGAGGAATGCTATAATAATTCTGCGGACACCAGAAACGGCTGTTTAGGGCACTGGTAACGGTCGATTGGGGCTGCCCGTAAACCAGCCCAGAGGCTCGTGGTTAGTTTACTAACTGCAGGGCTACCGAAAGCCCGCCCCGTACTGCGAAGCAGTCAGGGTCGGGTAGTTTACTCTGCCACGGCCAAGGTTGGCTTCTCGATAAACTTCCATGAACCCACTGCGCCAAGGCCGACTGGGATCCCTCAACGATAACCCAACCCCATGAGCGACAACGAATCGACGGCGCGCATCATCTCCACCGACCTGCAGCGGGAGATGTCGCAGTCCTACCTGGAATACGCCATGAGCGTGATCGTCGGGAGGGCTTTGCCAGATGCGCGGGATGGCCTGAAGCCGGTGCACCGCCGCATTCTCTACGCTATGCACGAGTTGGGCCTGACGGCGGATCGCCCCTTCCGCAAGTGTGCCCGCGTGGTGGGGGATGTAATTGGAAAATACCATCCCCATGGGGATCAGGCCGTCTATGATGCGCTGGTGCGCATGGCTCAAGATTTCTCCATGCGGGAGCGGCTGGTGGATGGGCATGGCAACTTCGGCTCTGTGGACAACGATCCGCCGGCAGCCATGCGCTATACCGAGTGTCGGCTGACTGCCTTTGCCCAAGAAGCCCTGCTGCAGGATATTGACGCCAACACTGTCGATTTTGTCGGCAACTACGACGGATCCCAGCAAGAACCCCTGGTGCTGCCGGCGCGGATCCCGCAACTGCTCTTAAACGGCTCTTCCGGCATTGCCGTGGGCATGGCCACCAACATCCCGCCCCACAACTTGGGCGAATTGGTGGACGGCCTGATCGCCCTCATCCACAACCCCAACCTGACCAGCCTGGAGTTGATGCAGTGGATCCCGGCCCCCGACTTCCCCACCGGGGCGCTGATCATGGGCCAGGAGGGCATCCGCGAAGCCTACACCACCGGGCGCGGCTCCATCACCCTGCGGGGGGTGGCCAGGGTGGAGACGATCGAGCAGCGGGGCCGACCGGTTCGGGATGCCATCATCATCACCGAGCTGCCCTACCAAACCAACAAGGCAGCCATGATTGAGAAGATCGCCGAGCTGGTCAACGAGAAAAAACTGGAAGGCATTGCCGACATCCGCGACGAGAGCGACCGCAGCGGCATGCGGGTGGTGATCGAGCTAAAGCGGGATGCCCAGCCGCAGGTGGTGCTCAACAACCTCTACAAGCAAACCCCCCTGCAGGCCAACTTTGGGGTTAACATGCTGGCCATCCTCAACGGCGAGCCGCGCACCCTGACCCTGCGGGACGCGCTGCAGGCTTTTCTGGATTTTCGGGAAGAGGTGATCGAGCGGCGCACCCGCTACGAGCTGCAAAAAGCCGAAGAGCGGGATCACCTGCTGCAGGGCTATCTCTTGGCTTTGGGGCAGTTGGATCGGGTGATTGCCCTCATTCGGGGAGCCGCCGATACCGCCACAGCCCGAGAGGAATTGCAGGCGGTGTTGGGCCTGAGTGAAGCCCAAGCCGACGGGATCCTGCAGATGCAGCTGCGCCGCCTCACCGCCCTGGAAGCGGAAAAAATCCAGGCCGAGCACGAAGACTTGGTGAGGCAAATTGCCGACCTGCGGGATATTCTGGCCCGCCGAGAACGGGTGATGCAGATCATCAGCGAAGAGCTGCAGCAGCTCAAAGCCCGCTTTGCCAGCCCGCGCCGTTCCCGCCTCTGTTTGGAGGATGGGGAGCTGGGAACGGATGATCTGATCGAAAATCGGGAGACGGTTATCTTTCTAACCGAGCAGGGCTATATCAAGCGCATGGGCCTTGAGGAGTTCCAGGTGCAGGGGCGAGCCACCCGCGGCAAAGCCGGCGCCCGCATCAAAGAAGACGATGCCATCGAACAGTTTTTTGCCTGTCGCAGCCACGACACCATCCTCTTTTTCACCAATCGAGGCGTAGTCTATACCCTGCCCGCCCACCAGATCCCCCAGGGGAGCCGCGCCGCCCGCGGCAGCGCCATCGTTCAGTTGCTGCCGATCACCCGGGAAGAGCGGGTTACGTCCATGGTGCCGGTGAGCCAGTTCAGCGACGACGAATATCTGGTGATGCTCACCCGCGGGGGCTACATCAAAAAAACGGCCCTCAGCGCCTTTGCCAATGTACGCTCCAACGGCCTGATCGCCATCTCTCTGGAAGAAAACGACGAACTGCGCTGGGTACGCCGCGCCCGCTCCAGCGACGATGTGGTCATGGCAACCCGCCAAGGCATGTCCATTCGCTTCCGGGCGGATGACGAGCAACTGCGCCCTCTGGGACGGGCCACTCGGGGCGTGCGGGCCATTACCCTCAACGCCGGCGATGACATCGTCAGCATGGATATTATCTCTGCCGAATCGGTGATGGCTGCCGAGCGAGAGGGGGAGAAGCTGGCTAACCCTTGGGTGCTGGTGATCACCAAAGAAGGGCGGGGCAAGCGCTCGGCCATCGACAATTTCCGCCAGCAAAACCGCGGCGGCAAGGGGGTGATCGCCACCAAGTTCCGCCAGGCGTCGGACGAGCTGGCGGCCCTGCGCATCGTCAATGCCGAAGACGAGATCCTGTTGGTAACCGCCAGGGGCATTGTCATGCGCCAGTTGGCCAAGGCCATTCCCACCCAGTCCCGCGAGGCGACCGGGGTGCTGGTGCAGCGCCTGGATCCGGAAGACAGCATTGTGGGAGTTACAGTGGTACCCGCTGCCTTGGTTGCCGAGGAGGAGACCTCAGAAGCCAGCGCTTGATCCCCGGCCGTTACTTAGGTACGGCATTTGCCGCCGCAGAAGGGTGGGATCCCGTACCGGAGAGGGTGAGGATGGGGTGTTACCTTTGGGATAGCCCAAATTCCGGGAACAGCAAAGGCCTGGGGGATCAGGCCGAGCAGCCCAGTTGGGATGGCATCTGCTGTGTTTGTGGAGCTTGGTTACTCCATGGCGAGCCCGTTGAACTTCATCCCTGGTTTTGAGGCATTGCAAACTCCGAGCCCCGACAACCGGCTCTGGCAATACCTGCAATCTCAGGATCCCAGCGTCTTTCAGGATATTGCCCGCAATTCTTCCCCAGAAGTGCTGGAGATCTTGGGCCACAACATCCGCAGCTTGGTGGGGAGCTTGCCCTCCGATCAATTCGGAGTTCAGATCATTACCAACCGCGAGAGCTTGGCCAAAATGCTCTCCGGCGCGATGATGGGCGGCTATTTCCTGCGGGTCATGGAGCAGCGCCTAGCCCTGGAGCAATCTTTGGGCAGTGCCTCCCAGCCTGCCAGCGCGGATCAGCCTTCGCCAGCAGAGGAGGAGGGCTAGGCTTGCAATCCACCTTTTAGCGCCGCCGAGGAGGTTCCATGCTGGATGCGGGTTTCCAGGCAAAGGGATCCCAGTTCAGCAGCCCACCGCGGCGGATTTTGGTTTGCCCGGATAGTTTTAAGGGATCCCTAACAGCCACGGCGGCGGCAGAGAGCATGGCCCGCGGGATCCAACAGGTGCTGCCGGAGGCCGAGGTGGAGCGGCTCCCCTTGGCCGATGGGGGAGAGGGCACCCTAGAGGTATTGCTGCCGACGCTGGGGGGAGAGAAAAAGGGTCTGTGGGTCACCGGCCCCCTGGGGGATCCCGTGTGGGCGGAGTACGGGGTGGCAGGAGAGCTGGCCCTGTTGGAGCTGGCCCAGGTGGCTGGCCTGACCTTGGTGCCACCGGAGCGGCGGGATCCCACCCGCACCACCACCTACGGCTTGGGGGAGCTGTTGTGGGCCGTCTGCCGGGAGCCTATTGCCGAGATCTGGATAGGGCTAGGGGGATCCGCCACCGTGGATGGAGGGGCGGGCATGGCGCAGGCCTTAGGCTATCGCCTGTTGGATGGAGCTGGGGATCCCATCGGCTGGGGTGGGGCGGAGCTGGCCCGGCTGGCGCGCATCGAGCCCCCCGAACAGCCTGTTTGGCAGGGGAAACGGGTCCGCGGCCTCTGCGATGTGCAGAATCCCCTCACCGGCCCGTGGGGAGCCGCCGCCGTCTTTGCGCCCCAGAAAGGGGCTACCCCCCCGCAAGTGCAGCAGTTGGAGCAAGCCTTGGCCCATTGGGCAACGATGGTGGAGCGAGACCTGGGCCGGGCAGTGGCCGGGATCCCGGGGGCCGGAGCCGCAGGCGGCTTAGGAGCAGGTCTGGTGGCTTTTCTGGGGGCCACTCTGGAGTCGGGGATCCGCTTGCTGGCCCAGCAATTGGCCCTGCCGGAGCGCATCCGCCGCTGCCATCTGGTCGTCACCGGAGAGGGCTGCCTCGACGAACAAAGCACGATGGGAAAGGTGGTGGGGGCCGTGCTGGAGCAGGCTATCCAAGCCCAAAAACCCCTGCTCATCCTCTGTGGCCAGGTGACTCCGGCAGCGCGCGCTGGGTTGGCAGCCCAGCCTCTTCCCCTTCGGGTTGGCGCCCTGTGCGACCGGATCCCCGATGTGGCAGAAGCCCAACGGCAGGCCGGCCATCACCTGGAGCAGATGACGGCCCAGGAGCTGAGAGATTTTCTGGAGCAGGATGCGGGGATTGGCCGGTTATAATGGCTTAAATCATCGTGTTTCGTAGGACATCATGGCCAGTATCGAGTTCTCCCCCGGCATCCAAGAGGTGCCCACCCAGGTGCGAGTGCTGAAATCCAAGACCGGCAACCGGGGATCCGCGATTTTCCGCTTCGAGGAGCTGAAATCCGATACGCAAAACATCCTCGGCATGCGGATGATCGATGAGGAAGGGGAGCTGACCACCCGCAACATCAGGGCCAAGTTCTTGAATGGGGAATTCAAAGCCCTGGAAGTGACCTACGACATGGAAACCGAGGCAGAGTGGGATCGCTTCCTGCGCTTTATGGAGCGCTTTTCGGCGGCCAACCAGATGGGCATGGCCTAGTTTCCACCTCTCCCTCCTCAGCCCTTGGATTTTTTGCTCCTTTTGCCGGATCTGCGCTTGGCTTGAGGTTGGCCGGGATCGGATCCCTGGCCCTCTTCAACTGAGGGCTGCCCTAGCGGGGGCCGTCGCTTGTGCCAGTCGGTGCTTTGCTCATAGGCATAGGCCACCCGCAGCACCTTGCTCTCCTGTAGGGCGTTGCCCACAATTTGCAGGCCAATGGGCAGGCCATCGGCAAACCCGCAGGGCAGGCTCAATCCCGGCAATCCCGCCAAGTTCACCGGGATCGTCATCAGGTCGCACAGGTACATGCTGAGGGGATCCTCCCGCTCGCCGAGCTTGAAGGCTGGGGTGGGGGTGGTGGGGCTGACCAGCACATCCACCTTCTCGAAAGCCTTGAGGAAGTCCTGCTTGATGAGGGTGCGCACCTTCTGAGCCTTGAGGTAGTAGGCGTCGTAGTACCCCGAGGAGAGGGCATAGGTGCCGATCATGATGCGCCGCTTGACTTCTGGCCCAAAGCCGTGGGCGCGGGTCTTGCCATACATGGCCAGCAGCGAGTCGGCAGGTTCCCGCAGGCCGTACTTTACCCCGTCGTAGCGGGCCAAGTTGGCAGAGGCTTCCGAAGGGGCGATGATGTAATAGGTGGCTAGGCCATAGCGAAAACTGGGGCAGTCGATCTCCAGGATCTCCGCCCCCAGCTCCTGCAGATGTTGAATGGCCGCTTGCACGGCAGCGCGGGTCTCCTCGCCGCATCCTTCCCCCAGCAAGTCGCGGATCACCCCGATTTTGAACCCCTTGATGTCCGGGATCAGAGCCTGGCTATAGTCCGGGATATCCACCTTCAGGCTGGTGGAGTCCATCGGGTCATGGCCGGCGATCCCCTGCAGCAGCAAGGCCACATCCTCCACCGTGCGCCCAAACGGCCCCACCTGATCCAAAGACGAAGCAAAGGCCACCAGCCCGTAGCGGGACACCAGCCCGTAGGTGGGCTTGAGGCCCACCACCCCACAAAAAGCTGCCGGTTGGCGGATGGATCCCCCCGTATCTGAGCCCAGGGCCACCACCGCTTGGTCGGCAGCCACCGCCGCCGCCGATCCCCCAGAGGATCCCCCTGGCACCCGCGTCAGATCCCAGGGATTGGCGGTGCGCTGAAAGGCGGAGTTTTCCGTGGAGCTGCCCATGGCAAACTCGTCTAGGTTGGTCTTGCCCACCGTCACCATGCCCGCAGCCGCCAGCCGCGCCGTCACCGTTGATTCATAGGGGGGAATGAACCCCTCCAGCATCCGGGAAGCGCAGGTGGTGCGGATCCCTTGGGTGCAGAGGTTGTCTTTCACGGCAAGCGGGATCCCGGCCAAAGGGCCGATCGCCTCCCCGGCCCGAATGCGGGCGTCCACCGCCCTGGCCTGTTGCAGAGCCAGTTCCTCGGTCACAGTAATAAAGCTTTTAAGCTGCGGCTCCAGTTGGGCCAGGCGCTCCAGGTACTCGCGGGCGATCTCTTCGGCAGAGCGCTCTTTGGTTACCAACTGCCTGTGGAGGGCACGGATGACAGACATAGGCAAACTCGTGGGGAAGGGCAAATGCCAGTGAGGCCAGACAAAGTTCCTCTAGATTAATCTAGGTGGGATCCCTTCCTACCCAAAATCCCGCCAATTTCCCCTCTCCCTGAGAGAGAGGGGCTGGGGGTGAGGGCGTCGGCAATGCAGAGCGCTTGGGCCCAAGTTACCGCCGTTCCAAAAAGTCGCGGCGCAGATCCCGAATCTCTTGCCGGATCTCTCTCATCTCCTCCGCCATCTGGTCGGTGCGCCGTTCCAGTGCTTCTGTGCGGCGTTCGATGGCCCGAGTACGCTCGTCAAAGCGATCCAGCGCCTCGCGGAAAAACTGCGCCAGCATCGCCTGCCCTTCCCGCAGCTCTTGGATCAAAACCTGCTGGTTTTGCTGGGCAGCTTGCAACTCCTGGACGGCCCGAATCAGCCACTGCTCTTGCTCAGGTGTCATGGTTACCAAGGCGCTACAGAACAAGGAAATCCTACCACCCTAAATCTCCTCCTGGGAGAAGGATCCGGGGATGGTTACACTAGCAACGCAGAGCGCTTGGGCCCAAGCTACCGCCGTTCCAAAAAATCGCGGCGCAGATCCCGAATCTCTTGCCGGATCTCTCTCATCTCCTCCGCCATCTGGTCGGTGCGCCGTTCCAGTGCTTCTGTGCGGCGTTCGATGGCCCGAGTACGCTCGTCAAACCGATCCATTGACTCGCGAAAGAACTGCGCCAGCATCGCCTGTCCCTCCCGCAGCTCTTGAATCAAAACCTGCTGGTTTTGCTGGACAAGACGCAGCTCCTGCTGGGCAGCTTGCAATTCTTTTTGGGAGGCTTGCAGCTCTCTTTGGGAGGCTTGCAACTCTCTTTGGGAGGCTTGCAACTCTTGGATGGCTTGAATCAGCCACTGTTCTTGCTCGGGCGTCATGGTTACTGAAACACTACAGAATAAGGAAATCCTACCACCACTAACTCTTCTCTCCTCCTGGGAGAGGGATCGGGGGCAAGGGATCCAAATCCAAAACCTCAATGGAGAGTAGGGAACTCGAATCCCTGACCTCTGCGGTGCGATCGCAGCGCTCTACCAACTGAGCTAACTCCCCGTAGCTTTACCAGAATAACCCGAATCCGCAGCCAAGATCTGATACATTTACGCTGAACACTGCTGAACATCACTGTTCAACTATGCAGCGATAGCATTCTGTTTGTTTCCAAACAGAATGGCGGTATCCCGCAAAGCTTTGAGTAGAATACCCAAAGCGCAGTTTCCGTGTCGTCTTACTACCAATTTTCTGATTTGCTTTGGCTACCATGTTGGCAGACTCGAAAGTAAACAGAAAGATCAACTGGTAGTAATCCGTACTGAACATATTATACATTATTTTCAGTATAGTTGAGCTTATTATTGACTAGAGTCATGCTCCCCCGCCTGTAACTCCAGCCCCACAAAAACCTTCGAGGGCAGCCGCTCGGATCCTTGCAGCTCCAGCACATCGTACCAGCCTTTGTGGAGCAGCAGCAGGCTTACTTTTTCTTCCAGCGGATCCACAACCCAATACTCGCCGATCCCCAAAACGCAATACTCTGCTTGCTTGGCCCGATAGTCTGCTGCCCGGCTCGACTCACTCACCACCTCCACCACCAGTAGCGGCGGCGGATCCTCTAGGCGAATCAACGCCTCCCGGGATCCCATCTCCTGCCATTGCTCCAAAGGCAGCACCACCCCATCGGGAATCCGCACCGAATCCCACCGATTGCCCCGCGGAGACTGGATCCCCAAGCCTCCCTGTATCGTTGTCCAGGGCAACTGCTGCCGTGCAATCTCTGCCTCGAAAACTCGGCTGAGAAAGTTTTGAATCTGCACATGCCGTCCGGTTGGAAGAGCCATGGGCACCAACTCCCCTGCCACCAGCTCATAGCGGGTATCACTGCCATCCGAATAAGCAAGGTATTCCGCCAAACTCAGGCGAGCTCTTGATGGTGCAGAAACGGATCCCCTCGTCCAAGCCACAGCCGCCTCCAGAAACTGCTCTGCCACCATCCTAGCTCCCCTCTCCCTGAGGGAGAGGGGCTGGGGGTGAGGGCCACTACCGCCGTTCCAAAAAATCGCGGCGCAGATCCCGAATCTCCTGCCGGATCTCCCTCATCTCTTCCGCCATCTGGTCGGTGCGCCGTTCCAGTGCTTCTGTGCGCCGTTCCACAGCTTCCGTGCGCCGTTCAATAGCCCGGGTGCGCTCATCAAACCGATCCATTGACTCGCGAAAAAACTGGGCCAGCATCGCCTGTCCTTCCCGCAGCTCTTGAATCAAAACCTGCTGGTTTTGTTGGACAAGACGCAGCTCCTGCTGGGCAGCTTGCAACTCTTGGATGGCGCGAATCAGCCACTGCTCTTGCTCAGGGGTCATGGTCGGCGAGGGCTACAGAAGAATACAGAAGAATAAAAAAATCCTATCACCCTGCATTTCTCCCTGGGAAAGGGGCTGTGAGCGCTTGGGCCAGGGTTGGATGGAAGCTAACGCCGTTCCAGAAAATCGCGGCGCAGATCCCGAATCTCTTGCCGGATCTCCCGCATCTCTCGGGCCATCTCGTCAGTGCGCCGTTCCAGTGCTTCTGTGCGCCGTTCCACAGCTTCCGTGCGCCGTTCAATAGCCCGGGTGCGCTCATCAAACCGATCCATTGACTCGCGAAAAAACTGGGCCAGCATCGCCTGTCCTTCCCGCAGCTCTTGAATCAAAACCTGCTGGTTTTGTTGGACAAGACGCAGCTCCTGCTGAGCGGCCTGCAATTCTCTTTGGGAGGCTTGCAATTCTCTCTGGGAGGCTTGTAGCTCCTGGATGGCTTGAATCAGCCACTGCTCTTGCTCAGGGGTCATGGTTGCTGAAGCACTACAGAATAAGGAAATCCTACCACTGCCAATTCTGATACATTCACGCTGAACTCCCCTGAACATGGTTCAGGAAAGAAGCGATCGCATCCTGCCTATCTCTGTTCGCGTCAGCGGGACGGAGTCCAAACAGGAAGGCGGTATCCCGCAAAGCCCTGAGGAATACCCCCCGAGCGCTTTCCCCCTTCACTTCCCGGCAACCGTTGCGGTGGACTCAAGGATCAGGGGGAAACTTGGTCTACTATATCCCTCTCAATGACTTTTGCCAAACCGCCTAAAGCTCAGTAAATTCAGCAAAGTTCAGGGTTTTGGGGGTTAGAGGCATGCTCCTCTCCCTCTGGGTGAGGGCCTCAGCAGCGCGGAGCGCTCGAACACCCCCTTGGGCCACCCAAAACAAAAACCCCTCTCTCTTTGGAAGAGGGGCTGGGGTTGAGGACGGAAATTCAAGCTCGATCAGTAAAGGGCTTCTTCTTGGTGGGTGATGATGGTGCAGTCGGAGGTAGGGTAAGCCACACAGGTCAGCACATAGCCCTGCTCGATCTGATCATCATCCAGGAAGGACTGATCGCTTTGATCCACCGTGCCGCTCACCAGCTTGCCGGCACAGGTCGAACAGGCACCGGCGCGGCAGGAATAGGGCAGCTCGATCCCTTGCTCTTCCGCCACGTCCAAAATGTACTCATCGTCCGGCACATCGATGGTGACGTTCAAGCCTTGCTCCTCGTTGATCAGAGTGACCTTGTAGGTAGCCATCCTGGGTGTGTCTCCAGAAAAAACATCCACTCCTCATCCTGCCACCCTTCTGCCCCGGATCAAGCATCCTTTTGTGAGGAAATAGGCAAATCTTCCGGTTTTTTCCAGGTGGATCCGCAAAAGCCATGCCGGGCAAGGATTGTAAACTACCCGGCTCCGACCGCTAAGCGGTACGGAGCGGGCTTTCAGTAGCCCTGAGCCTGCTCTGCCCTACCAGAGAACAATACAGGCCCGAACCTCTAGGCTGGTTTACGGCAGCCCCCAAGAGCGCAATCACATTCGCACCATTCAAATCCGCATCCCCTTCCCATCCACAGTGCCCACACTTGAACGACTTACCACTGCGGTAGGATTGCGCAGGATCGGGATGGATGTGTAAACACTTGTGGCAGGTCTGCGACGTGTAGGCAGGCGGAACAAGAATCAGAGAAACCCCTGCAACTCTCGCCTTGTATTCCAGAAACTGGCGTAGCTGGTAGAACGCCCAACTGTTGGCCCTGCGCCTTTCGGTTTTGCTGCGTGGCTGTTGATTGACCCTTTCCCGGATCCCTGTCAGGTCTTCCAGAGCGATAGCACTGTTTGTGGCTTTTGCCCTAGAGACAATAGCTTTGGAGATGCGATGATTGACCCACACTTGAAAGCGTCTCTCCTTGCCAGACAGCCGTTGCAGCAGTTGACGGCATCTGCGCCGCGAACTGCGTGTGCCCTTACTGGCTTTGCGTTGGAGTGCCGCCCTCAGCTTGGAGTAGTGGTCTCGGACTCTGTTCAACTGCTGTCCATTCCAGTTGTCCCCCTCTGACGTATGGGCAATATCTGTCCTTCCAAAGTCCACCCCGATCACCTTGTCGGTATCTTGTTGCTTGGGCGGGTTTTTCTCTACGCAAATCTGGATGGAGTAGGAGCCATCCTTCCGCTGGACTAGGGTGGCCGATTTGGGGTTAGAGCCAGCCAGCATCCCACGCTGGTAGTTGCCAATGGCTAGTTCAAAGCGTTCTCTCCCTTCCACCGTGGTCAGCGACACCGTCCAGTCTTTCTCGCGGAATGAAAAGATACGTGCATCGTAGGTAACGAACCTACGCTTGAACTCTTTAACCGGACGGTTGCGCTGTCTCGCCACTTTGCGAGCGCCTGCCACCCGTCTGCACACCTGTTGAGCCAAGTTACTGGACAAGCCGAACCGGGCTCGAATCTCGTAGTAGCAAAGGGATTGCAGTTTGACCGCGTTGACGATCTTCTCCGGCGTGTTCTGGTTGACCCAGTTCAAGGCTTGGCCAAAAGCCTCCATCGTCGCGTCCAATTTGGCGGCTTGCGACTGGGACACCTTGAGCTTGCAGGAGACGGTCAGGACTTGGATCATGGTTCTATCATAACTTCCGCATTCCTCCCGACACTGACCCTACGGGTGCAGTGCGGGGCTCCTGCGATTTCTAGCTGACTGCTCTTCCGGTGGCTCCACCTGCTTTGCTCCCAGAAGCCGCCACCCGACTCCTTCCCGGGACCCTGCCCGGTGTCTGTGACCCACGTCACCTTTGATCTTGTCCAAAAAAAATCGGCAGTACTTGCCAAAGCGAGCTGATTGACTTGTATGATAAGCAGAGTAAACAGACGAGCCGCTTATCCAAGCGCGTGTGCGTCTTTCCTCGATTGGCTCTTTCCTACGGCCTGGCTTGCCCTGGGCGAGTTGATCGGGTAAGTTAAGGGAAGTGTTCAGCCGAACCCCACTTTTTTGGTTAAGAGGAGAACAATGAACGGAACAATGCACAAGTGGCTCCTGAAGTCACTCGGGTCTCTGTCTCTGGCTTCCACAGTGGTGCTGCTGCCCCTGCTGCTCACCGGTTGCGGCGAAGAAAGCAGCACCAGCACCGTCACACCCGTGCCGCCCCCACCACCCCCACCGGCTCCCCCGGCTCCGCCGCCACCACCTCCAACCCCTGTTCCTGCTCCCACTCCCACCACTGCTGGGCCCATCAGCGCTCTGCCCACCCAACTGGCCGCTCTCACTCCGGGGGGACTAGTCTTCTCCAACCCCATTGTCATTCCCGTTGGCTTTGGCATCCGCCGCTCCGGCACAGCCGAGAACCTGCCGCTGGCCACCTACTCTGACTTCCGGGCGGTGCTTTCCTTCCCCATTCCCGACGCCATTCCCCGCAACGCGATTGTGCAGGGGGCGCAGTTGACGCTGGTGCAGTTGCCCTCCAACGACTCGACCACCATTCCTGGTATTACTGGCGAGCGGGGGCGGGGCTTCTTCTTCCTGGATGTCACTCCCCACAACCTAGCGGCCAACAGTGTGGTGTTCCAAGAAGTGCGGCTGGGCGCGGTTGACAACGTGGTGTCCAGCGACTTCTTTGCGCCGGCGACTTCTGGCTTTGTGGCTTTGAGCTTCACCGGCAACGTGCTGGGGAACGATGCGTCGGCGGGGCCGCGGCTGGCGGATGTGGGGCCTGGAGTACAGCGGGCGGTGTCGGCGCCAGGCCCGCGCTTCTACCAGGTGCGGCTGCAGTGTGCCAAGGAGGTGTGGAACAACCAGGCTACCTCTGTGTTCGCGTCGGTTTCCACCTCTGTCTCCAGCTCGGACAGTGGCACGGCCAGTGGCGCTCTTGCCTTCCAGGTGTTTGGTCCCATTTTGGTTGTGGTTCAAGGAAGCGCACCAGCCAACCAATCTACCTACCAAGTTAACACTACCAGCCCAGCCACTGCTACGATTACGCTGCTGGCCACCAACCCCATCACGGTGAGCTTCAGTGCGGCGGGCAGCACCTTCTCGGCCTTCTTGCCCACCATCAGCACGACGATCAACCAAAGTGGCCAGCTGGGTAACCTGGGTTTCAACACAACCTTTATATTCCCAGGCACACCAGCTGGTGCTAACGGCGACACTGCCACCACCACTTTCCTGTCAGTCCCTGTCAACCTGACCCTGGTTATCCCCAACCAGACCTTATCCTCCAGCTTCTCGACCAGCTTCAGCACCAGCACCAGCACGGCGGGGACGCCAGCTAACGCGGCTGGTTTCGAGATTAGCCAGGGGGCTACGGGCACCTGCCGCGCCGAGTTCGACAAAGAGCCGGCTACGGGTACGGGTGCTGGCCCTATCACCACGGCTCGCGGGCCACGGCTGGACATCACCTTCACTGTCCCGCGCTAGTCGGCAGGCTGTTTAACCCCTCGGCGGGCCTGAAAGTTCAGGCCCGTTTTTTTCTCGCGGAACTCAGATGGGTGTAGGATTAGAGGTTATGAAATCTAGGGATCCAGGCCAAGTGACACCCGATGCGCTGATAGCTACTTTGGAAGTGGCCATCCGCCACCACCAGGCAGGGGAGCTGCAGCAGGCGGAGGCGGCCTACCGCCAGGTGCTGGCTCTCCAGCCCGACCAACCGGAGGCTCTGCATTTTCTGGGCATCCTCTGCTACCAGACGGGCCGCCTTGAGGAAGCCGCGGCCCACATGGCCAAGGCCACGCAGCTGCGGCCAGAGCAGGCAGCTTTTCACAGCAACTTGGGCGCTGTATATCAAGCGCTGGGCAAGCGGGAAGCAGCCATCGGATGCTACAGCCAAGCGGTGGCGCTGCAGCCCGATTACCTGCAGGCCCTCTTCAACCTGGGCCTCTGCCACTTCCAGCTGGGCCAGTACGACCAGGCTGAGCTGTATTACCGGCGGGCCCTGGCCCTGCAGCCCCAGGATGCCCAGATCCTGACGGAGCTGGCCCAGATCTACCGACAGAAGGGGTGGCCGGCAACGGCCATCGACCATCTAGAGCAGGCGCTGGCGCTAGAGTTTACCCCAGAGCGGGCGCAAGAACTGGCCGAGCTCTGCCGCGAGGCGGGGCAGTTGGAGCGTTCTGTTGAGCTCTATCGCCAGCTCCTGGAGCAGGATCCGCAGCAAGCGGCCTTGCACAATGGCCTGGGCTTGGCCTTGGCAGAGCAAGGGAACTGGGAGGAAGCTATTGCTGCTTTCCGTCAGGCGCTGGCCCTGGATGGGCACTTGGTGGAAGCTCACATCAACCTGGGCACCGCCCTGCTGGAGCAGGGACAGCCGGAGGCGGCCATCGAAGCCTATCGGGCGGCTTTGGCGCTGCAGCCGGATCGCCCGCGGGTTTACTTCAACCTGGCCACAGCCTATCGCAAGCTGAAGCAGCCGCAGCGGGCGCTGGACTACTACCATGTGGCCCTTGGCCTGCAGCCTGAATATGCCGAAGCTTACCGGGGCTTGGCGGGTTTTTTGTCGGATCGGGGGTTGCGCAAGGTGTTCCCTTGCGGCATGGCCGATAGCATGGCCCACCTCAGCCGCGCTCTGGGCGTGCGGCCCGACTTTGCCGAAGCCTACTTCGAGGCCGGCTGCCTGCTGCTGGATCAACTAAGGTTTAAGGAGGCCATCCCCTTGCTGGAAGCGGCCCTGGAGCACAAGCCCGATTTTGCCCTGGCCTACAACAACCTGGGCCTGGCCTATCGGCACTTGAACGAGCCGGAAAAAGAAGAGATCCAATATCGGCAGGCGCTGGTGCACGACCCAGAACTGGGAGAAGCCTACTGCAACTTGGGGCTGTTGTTGCAAAGCCAGCACCGCAACGAAGAGGCCCTGCCGGTTTTGCAGGAGGCCGCCCGCCTCAAGCCGGACTTCCTGGATGTTCACCGGGCCCTGGGATCCGTTTACAAAGAGCTGAACCGCCTAACCGAGGCACTGGAATCTTTCCAGCGCGCCCTGGAGATCAACCCCGAGGATCCTTCCACCTATGCAGGGTTGGCAGGCACCTTCCTCCAGCAATGCCGCCACGAGGAGGCCATCAAAGCCTACCGCAAGTCGGCCAAGCTGGCTCCGGGGGTGATCGCTTTCCACGGCAACATCCTCATGGGCCTGCACTACGCCCCCGATTTCGATCCCGAAGAGACCCTGCGGGAGCACAAGAAGTGGGGGGATGCCACCCAAGCCTCGGTGGCCCATCTGCGGCGGCCCTACCACCGGGATCGGGATCTGAAGCGGCCTCTGCGCATCGGCTACATCTCCGGAGACTTTAAGCTGCACTCCGTGAGCATGTTTTTTGAGCATGTCTATAACCACCACGACCACGAGCGCTTCCAGATCTACTGCTATTCCAACGGGCCGTATTCGGACATTGTGACCGAGCGGATGAAGGAAAAGGCCGATGCCTGGCGAGATATCCACAAGATCCGCTCCGATGTGGAGGTGGCCGACCTCATCCACGAGGACAAGATCGACATTTTGGTGGATTTGGCCGGCCATACGGCCTACAACCGCTTGGGCGTGCTGGCCCTCAAACCTGCCCCCATCCAGGCCACCTATCTGGGCTACCCCAACACCACCGGCCTGACCTTGGTGGACTACCGCATCACCGATGCCTACGCCGACCCGCCGGGCATGACGGAAAGGTACCACACAGAAAAGTTGATGCGCCTGCCTAAAAGCTTTCTCTGCTACAACCCTATAGATATCTTTCCGCCGGTTTCCGAGCTGCCGGCTCTGTCTGCCGGCTACATTACCTTTGGCTGCTGCAACAACCCCACCAAAATTACCCCCAACGTGGTGGCAGTGTGGGCGGAGATCCTCAAGCGGCTGCCCAATGCCCGCATCCTGCTCAAAAACATGCGCTACACCGACAGCAGCGTCTGCGAGATCTTCTGGGGGCACTTTGAGCGGCACGGGGTGGAGCGGCAGCGGGTGCATCTGGTGGGAGATCGCCGCAGCATTCCAGAGCACCTCCAGATCTACAGCGAGATTGACATTGGCCTAGATCCTTTCCCCTACAACGGCACCACCACCACCTGTGAAACCCTCTGGGGCGGCGCGCCGGTGGTGGTCTTGGCGGGCAACGCTCATGTCTGCCGCGTGGGGGTCTCCATCCTCACCAACGTGGGGCTGCCGGAGCTAGTGGCCCAAACGCCGGAAGAGTACGTGGAAATTGCCGTGAACTTGGCCAGTGATCTGGAGCGGCTGCGCCATTTGCGCCACAGCCTGCGAGGCATGATGGAGAAATCGCCCCTGCGGGATCCACAAAGCCATGCCCGCGCCCTGGAGCGGGCCTATTGGCAGATGTGGAAAAACCTGGTGGTCAGCGGCCAGTAGGTTCCTCGGATTCCGAAGGAGCCACCTGCTCGAAAATGTCCCACAGCTTGGCGGCCACTGTTGCCCAGCTCAGCTCCTTGGCCTGTTCCAACCCCTTGGCAATGAGGGGAGAGCGTACCGGGTAGCTCTGGATGCGCTGCAGGGCTTCTGCCAGTTCCCGCACCGAGCCTTGGCAGAGCAGGGCTGTCGGGTTTTGCAAGGGATCCTTATCTTTTTTCTCTCCAGAGGCAGTTGCCGACTCCGAGCCGGAGGCATTTGGCTGCTCATCCCGGTAATGCACCACGGGGCAGCCGCAGGCCATCGCCTCAAGGGGGCTGCTGGGCCGAAAGGTGGAGTGGAAAACCAGCGCCAGAGCCGAGGAATAGGCGCAGGCCAACTCTGGATTGCTCAGGCTGAGGTAGCGAAGGCCTTCTCGTTGGGGCAGTTGCGCTTTGACAGGATCCACCTTCAGAGGACTGGGAAAGGCAAAGACCAGCTCGGTGCGGGAGAGCCTTTGGCCCTGCAGGATCTCCCAAGCTTGGCTGACAGCCTGGATGCCACGGTAATCAGCCAGCTGTTCGGGCAAGACGGCCAAGAAAAAAGGGCGAGTCAACTGAAACTTGCGGCGAAACTCGGCCATGGCATCGGGAGCAGCCGGCTTGGCCCAGCCTTCAATGGCCGGGTAGACTAGCGACATCTGCTCGGGAGGGATCCCGGGGTAGTGGGTTCGGAAGCCAGCAAGCACTTCATCGGAGAAGAAAACGTAGTGGGAAGCAGCCAGGATGGCATTTTTCTTCTCGATGTATTCCGAGTGAAATTGGCTGCCGGCCTCTGCTTCTAGGTCGTAGATGAAGGCGATGGAAGGGGTGGAAATGGGGGTGGTGTAGCCGGTGGAGAGAAACAGCCTGGCCTTGAGCTGGTCGCAGGCGCTCTGCAGGCCGGTGCGATCCTCATCTGCCTCTGCAAAAGCAAAGCGGGGGATCTCGGAAAAAAAAGTTCCCGGTGGCAACCAAGTTTGCCCGCGGGTGAGCACCACAAACTTCGTTGCCTTCTTGGCCTTGACCCACTCTTCAATGAGGCTCAGCCACAGGTAGGACTGATCCAAAAGTGGAGAGCGAGAAAACCCTTCCGACTGCCAGATAACCCCGTCGATGACGATCATCCCCCACCTCGTCTGAGCAATTTAAGAGACATTGAGAGCGGCAAACATCCTGGCCAGGTAGAAGTCTTTGTAACGGGTTTGGGCAATTTGGTCATGGACGCCCAGGATGAAAGCTACCAGATCGTAGGACAGGTAAACCTCATGCAAAACCACCGCCATTGCCAGCCGCTGCCGCGGGGAGAGCCGATCCAGGTGCATAAAGTTTTTGACGTAAACATAGTCGCACCACAACACTTGGGTGTAAGGGCGATAGGTTCTGGCTGAAAAGGGCTTGAGGCAGGCGCCAAGGTTGCTGGCCATGCCGTGGAGGAGAAAGCCTTCTTCCCTAAGGGCAATATCTACGTCGCTGAAAAGAGGTTGGCCTTTGTAGAGAGGGATGTACTCCACTTCTGTTTGGATGACAGTAACATTTTGCAGAGTTTTCCTAGCACCCCGGATGACATCCAGCTCGGCTCCCTGAACATCCATCTTCAGAAAGTCCACTTCGCCCAGTTCTGGAATGTCATCTAGCCGAGTAGTCTGGACTTCCTCGACCCGAGTTACCCGACAAACTTCCGCCAAGTTCTCAAAATGCTGGGCCAGCTCCTGATCGGGCTCGTAAAGAGAGGAGGTGTAGCCGGCATTGGTGAAATAAAACTTGCGACGGGATCCATCCCCAATGAAATAGGGAAAGTACTGCCGCTTCACTTTGTCGGCGCGAGGAGCCTCGGCTAGGGCTCTGGCGTTGAGCTTTTCGCATTCTTCTTTTTGGGGCTCAAATCCTATCACTTGGGCATGCCCTTCCTGAACCAGCTTGTCGATATCGCCGACGAGAAACATCGCCCCCACTTCTGCAATTCGGATAAAAGGCATGTCTTTGTCGAGGATCTCGCTAATCGGGAAAGGCATTGTTCTACTCCACAGAAACGGCTAGATTAGACCGGCTTTGCTGACAACAGAAAAGCGACGGGGATGCACAGCAACCAAGTTTAGCGCAGTTGGCAGTTGGACAGAGGCCTGAACAATGCTGAGATCTTGGATCACTGGGTTATAGACATAAATGAGATAACCCAATTCGGCGAGAAGCTTCGCCGACTCCAAACCTGAAAACTGGTCGACATGTCGGTTTTCAAACAGGATCAGCGGGGTACAGGTCTCGATCAGCTTTCTCCCCCCCTTCAAAACGGGAACTTCTGCCCCTTCCACATCGACTTCGAGTAAATCAATGTCGGGGCTGCCCTCTGAGATCCACAGCTCGTCTAAGGTAATTTGCTGCACCGGACGGGTTTCTTCCACAACCGACATGGGATCCGTGACGATGCGGTTGAAAACGCTGGCCCCTTTGCAAACTAGATAAACCTCGCGAGACTCTTCGCCTACGGCTGCTTCGACAACCTGCACAGTTTGATCGAGCTTGTTCTGGGCAACAGTTGCCTGCAAGCACTGCACACATCCCGGCGTAGGTTCAATGGCATAGACTTTCCCAGTTTTGCCCACACAGCGGGCAAATAGAAAAGTATAAACGCCAACGTTGGCCCCAACGTCAATGGCGTTCATGCCCGGCTTGAGGATTTGCCGACACAGCTCGATTTCACTTTCAAACCAGCGATCTTGAGCCAGGAGGACAAAGGTTGCAATGCTTTTAAGATCTGGCTCTAGCCTTAGCTTGTACCCCTCATACTGAGTCCAAATTTCCATACTGGCCACCGCCTCCGAGGCTGGATCTCCGTTAGGAGGCGTTTCTAACTCTTGCTCTGCTGAATCCGACTCCGCCTTGGAGGGATCCTGCCGCGGAATGTAGCGATCTAGAGCCAGTTGCAGCACTTGCATGGCCCGATCTTTTTGGCCAGGGAAGTGATCCGCTATTTTCTGCAGCAAAAAAGGCCCTTCCGGCTGCGCTTGGGCCGCCGCATTCATGGCAACCACCATCTGGGCCTCTAAGTCCTCTGGGTCAATGGCTGCAGCCAGCCGCCAGTAGGGCAATGGCTCCGGTCGGTAAACGACTCCGCTGTTGTGGGCTAGCCAACGGGCTAGAGTGTGGAGGTAGCGCTCGCGGGGGCCAAGGCGGGAAGCAGAAGCGGCCTTAGAAGAGCGGCGGGCCTTTTTGCCGGCGAAAGCCAAGCGGGGGGGATCCCAAGCCAGCCTGGGCTGGGATCCGGTTAGGCCCAAGCTGGGATCTTCTAGGTAACGCTGGGTCAAAAGCCGGGAGAGCAGCTCTTTTCCCTCTTGGAGGGCCGTGTAGCCGCTTCCCAAGGCCAAAAGGGCATGGAGGCGATTAAACTGACAGGGGAGATGATTGGGATCGAGATCCAAACCCTGCCGCCAAGCTGCCAAAGCCAGGGCCCAGGCTGCACGTCGCTCCCGCGAGGTTTTGGCTTGCTGGGCCTTCAAGCAGTGAGAGATGCCCAGCTCGTTACATTCATCGGCAGTGGTGGGGATCCCCATGGCTTCGCTAACTAAGCTGCTGAATTATCCTACCACCTTGCCGGAGCTGCACTGGGTCTTCCGTAAACAGGCAGAGGAGAAGATGGAAAAAGTCTGGTAGCCTAGGAGAGCGATGCCGCTTGTGGTTGAGGGATGTTCATGGTACGCCGTTTCCCCGTCTGGATTGCTGCTGCCGCCTTGGCAGGAGGGATCGCCTGTACGCAGGCAGCTCCTGTGCAAACTCCTGACCAGGTGGTGAGCACTTTCATCGCTGCTGCCGAGAAGGGGGACTGGGGCACGGCAGACAGCTACCTGACGGAGCGCTTCAGCAATGCCCTCCGGCCGGGATCCCTGCCTTCGATTTGGGGCATGGTGGGGGAGAACGTGCAGGTGCGCAACCAAGAGGTGAGCGGGAAGACGGCCTATGTCTGGGTGGAGGGCACCGACTCGCTGGAGGATGCGGCCCAGCGCCTGGGGCTGGATCCCTTGACGTTGCGCAAGTATTTGACCCAGCCGGATCTGGCGGATCCCACCTATCAGCAGTTGGCCCCCCAGTTGGTGGGGATGCGCCTGGAGGGAGAGACGGTAACCTCCCGCGTCAAGATCACCCTCTACCAGCAAGATCGCGGCTGGCGGATTGAGGTGTGGCAGCCGGATAAGCCACCTGCTGCTTCGGGATCCCAGTCGGAAAACCCAGAAGAGACAGAAGCAGCGGATCCCGGTGAAAATTCTGCATCTCCAACCGAGAACCCCTAGGACTGTTACCTGCAGGGAGATTGGGGAGGGTGTGGATGTGAGAGCGTGGTTTTTCCTGGTGCTGGCTTTGCTGCCTCTGGGGGGCTGTTGGCAGGCCAAAACGGCTGAAGAAACGCTGCAGGCGTTCGTCCAGGCGGCCAATGCCCGCGATTTTGCCACCGCAGAAGCCCTGCTCACTCCGCGGCTGCTAAAAGGGATCCCTCCTGGAGCCTTGGATCAATCGTGGCCCTCGGCGGAGGAAGCTACCCTCACCCCTATCCAAGAGGTGGGCAATACGGCCATTTTCCGGGTGGACTCGATCCTAAAGCCAGAAGCGGTGGTGCCGACTTTGCGTTTCCAGTTCACTGCCGAGGAGCTGCAACGATTTTTAACAGAGCCGGATCGGGAGGATCCCCGGTTTCGCCCTTTTCGCTCTCAGTTGGGCTTCTACGAGCCTTTGCCGGAGGGTCGGCTGCGCGCAGTTATGGAGGTTACCCTCTATCGCCAGGCTCAAGGGTGGCGGGTGGAGTTGGCTCGGCTGCAGCCTTTAAATACAGAGGTTCTCTACGAGCCAATCAAGTTAGCGGAAGAAGCACAGCCTTTCCAACTAACTGGGACGGTGCGGCTGCTCAACCGCAAGGAGGGCTGGATTGGGGTCAACTTGGAAAAAGTCAGCCCCAGCTTGGAGCGCTACGCGGGCACGTGGGTCTCGGTGGTTCCCGCTGAGGAGGTGCAAGTGACTCGCCTTGGCCGCTCTGCCAGCTGGCTGGATCTGCGCCCAGGCGATGCGGTGGAAATGGAAGGCACCGTTCGGTTCGCCGTCAACGTCGATGCGGAAGGGGGGATCCCGGCAGCCATTCGGGCCGAGCAAATCAGGGTACTCAAAGCAGACTCAAAAGCAGACTCAGAGGGATCCGGATCCCAGCCTTAGGTGGGACAGCTCCTGAGGGAGCAAGTCCTGTTAACGCAGGGGCGAGTGCAACAGCACCACCAGCCGCTCTTCCAGGAACTTGAGATTGGCCACCACTTGGTTAAAGGCCTCTTCGGGGGTCCAATCCATGAGATCTAGCGCCTTGGCCGCCAGGGCCTGTACAGGAACAGGCTCTTCTCCAAAAACATCGATCAACCAGCGCACCGAGAAGGGATCGATGGTGATGTTGCCCTCGGAGCCGGGCCAGCCGTTGATGTTGACCGGGCCATTGTCGCGGATGGCATTCTCAAAGGCAGCTTTGGCATTGAGCCTCAGCAGCAGGGGATGGGCGTGTACCGAGCCATTTCTCCATTCCTCGTTGCTGAAGGGTTGAGGAGAAGTCGCCCCGGTGGGGTGGCCACACCAGAAGTCGATCAGGCGGGTCAGGTTAGGAAAGATTAACTCGATAAAGTGCAGCAGCTCCTCCTGGTTGAGCTTTTTGATTTGCCGCAGAGCGTAGGGAACGGGCTTGGTGAGGACCCGCTCCAGCTTCCACTGCTGCCAATTGACCATGCTGATGAACTCCAGCCCGGCCTGGCGCAGCATCTCAAACACCTGGGGCACCGTAAAGCCTTTGTCGCTGCGCAGCAGGAAGTTGGCCAGGATCCCATTGGTGGTTTTGATGGCATCCCCCTGCCAGTGGCTTTTGACGAAGCTGCCCTCGTGAAGGGCATCCATCAGCTCCCTGAGGATGGGAACGGCTTTGGCAGCCGGCTCATCCATCACCCCCAGCAGCTCCATGGCATCCTGCATGTTGAAAATAAACTGGCGCTGGTAAAGGCTGTGGACATTGGTGCGGATGATGCCGTCCGGTTTGAGCACCTGGCACATGCCTTTCAGCCCCGCCACCGGATCGTCCAGCAGGTAGAGCACGTCATTGCAGGCGATGAAATCGAACTGCTCCCCCAAGGCCCTCAGGTCGGTGATGTCCATCACCTCGAAGCGCACGTCTGGAATCTGGTGAAACTCAAAGCGCTGCCGGGCCATTTTCAGGGATTCTGCCGAGATGTCCACCCCGACGAAGGTGGCACCCGGATTGGCCGTGGCCAGCACGAGGGTCTCCCAGCCGGAGCCACAGCCGGCGTTGAGCATCACTTTGCCCTCGGGTTTGACCACCTTGCGGTTGCGGCGATAGTAAGCGGTGGTGAGGCTGTTGGCAAACAGCGCGAAGTTATCCGTAACCGTCTGCTCAATCGGGACATTCGGGTAGGGAAATTCGTCAAACTGCGCCTGAACCAAGCGGGACGTCGATTGCTCCGGCATAGGGATCCCTGCCTCTGTAGGACTGATTAGGATTCTAAAGCGATTCCAGGGTTTAACCTAGGCGCTGCTCGGTTTCGGGATCGAACAGGTGGAAGCGCTCCATGTCGAAGATCACTTCCGCCCACTGGTTGACGCGCAGCTGGGTACGGGGATCCACGCGGGCCACAAACTCCTGCTCGGCCAGGATCCCTTCTCGGTCGCTGGTGCTGAGATAGAGGATTACTTCATGGCCCACCAGCTCCGTTACCGAGACCTTAGCCCGCACCGGGGCAGGTTGGATCCCTGGGGGTTGGTAGTGGGGATCGTGGATGTTTTCCGGGCGGATGCCGAAGATGACCGACTTGCCGACGTATTGCCAATAGGGCTCTGCCTGGTGGGGCGGGATGGCCACGCGGAAGGCGCCGGTATCGATCCAGAGGGTGCCCTCCTGCTCCCGCAGCTTGGCCTGGAAGAAATTCATGGCGGGGCTGCCGATGAACCCGGCCACAAACAGGTTGGCCGGGCGGGTGTAGAGGGTGTGGGGGGTATCCACCTGCTGCAGGCGGCCATCCTTCATGACGGCGATGCGGTTGCCCATGGTCATGGCCTCCACCTGGTCGTGGGTAACGTAGATAAAGGTGGTGCCCAGTTGCATGTGCAACTTGCTGATCTCGGCCCGCGCCTGTACCCGCAGCTTGGCATCCAAGTTGGAGAGGGGCTCATCCATCAAAAACACCGCCGGATTGCGCACGATGGCCCGCCCGACGGCAACCCGCTGCCGTTGCCCACCCGAAAGTTCCTTGGGCTTGCGGTTGAGCAGGTGTTCGATCCCAAGGCGCTTGGCCACCCCCCTAACCCGGCTTTCGATCTCCGCCCGTGGCAGGCCGCGCAGCTTGAGGCCAAAGGCCATGTTCTCGGCCACGGTCATGTGGGGGTAGAGGGCATAGGATTGGAAGACCATGGCGATATCCCGATCCTTGGGGGGGACATCGTTCACCCGTCGATCGCCAATGTAGATGGAGCCGGCGCTCACTTCTTCCAAGCCGGCCAGCATGCGCAGGGAGGTGGTTTTGCCGCAGCCGGAGGGGCCGACAAAGACGAGAAATTCCCCGTCTTCGACGGTGATGTTCAGGTCATGGACGGCGGTGGTGTCTCTGTAGCGCTTGGTAACGTGTTCGTAGGTAACGCTGGCCATGCTCTCAACCTTGGCTCCGTTGCGCACTCAAACCCTATCCAAAGCGGCGGGCAAAAGTCAAATCGAGTTGAGTTGAGTTCGCTAGGGAAGGCTGGGGATCCCTGCAGCGAACCCGATTTATTCCTGCTTGAAATGAGCGCAAGCTGAAAAACCAAAACGCAAGAAAGATTAAAAAAAGGTAGGCTCATCGCCTACCTCTAGGAGATCCTTTTTCCCATTGGGAAACTGCCCAACCTCTCGGCCTATCAGGAGACAACGCTCACTTTGACCACTTGGGCTTTTTCAGAGTCCGCTTTGGGCAGAGTCAGGGTGAGGATCCCATCTTTGTATTCGGCTTTCACCTGATCGTGTTTGATCCGGCTCGGCAGCGGGATCACCCGTTGGAAGCGCCCGTAACGGAATTCAGTCCGGGTTACCCCTTTGTCTTCAGAGCGCTTCTCAAATCGCCGTTCCCCGGTGATGGAGACCGCTTCGGCTGTCGCTTGGATATCCAAGTCGTTGGGGTTCAAGCCGGGCAGCTCCAGCTTCAGGGTAATGGTTTCGGGATCATCGTGCATCTCCACTGCCGGCATGAAGGCAAAGCCGTCGGCCTCGGTGGTGCGAGGGATCAGCCGGTCGAACATCCGGTTCATTTCCCGTTGAATTTCGTCAATTTCACGAAATGGATCCCAGCGGACAAGAGCCATAGAGCATCCTCCTCTGTTACTTTGCTTTTTTGACTTCCAGTTCGAGTTTGGAGCTTAGCTTTTGGGGCTCAACTTTAGAGGTGCAAGCAAAACCTCTATGCTTCTAGTTTAGTCAAATCCGTTCCGGGAAATGTAGGGTTTTCTGGAATGTTTCTTAGGTGTTTACCCTACAGGTTTATCCATCCAAAACCCTCTGGGACTCCGTATGTTTGGGGCGGCGATGGAGTTTTGTGGGTAACCACATACTGAGGCCGGTGGCCACCATCACCAGCAGCCCCAGTCCGTTTAAGAACGGGTAAACCGCTTGCAGGTCGAGGGGGCCCCACTGCCCTTTGTGGATTTGGATCAGCCAGTAGTAGTCGAAGTTTTGGTTGAGGCGGGCAATTTGATAGAGGGATCCCGTTAGCACCGTTACCACCAAAGGCAAGGCCAGGATGGGGGCAAGGGTGCGGTGGATGCGGCGGATCCTCTTTGGATTCAGGGCCATTGAGCTTTCTCCAGGGCAATGGGGCGATCCCTGCCATGCTATCAGGGCAGCTAGCCCCTATTCTCGCTCAAGAACGGCTCCTGGACAGCTCCTCCACGTGCTGCCGCGGGATGACCCGTCCTTCGTCCTCAAAGCCAGGGATCTCGTGGAAGTTGAGGTAGCGGTACAGCTCGCCGGCAAAGGGCTGGATCTTGGTGGAGACGATCTCTCGGTACTCCTCAGGGGTGGGGATCCGGCCCAAAAGGGCGCAGGCGGCGGCCAGCTCGGCGGATCCCAGATAAACCCGCGCGTCTTTGCCCATGCGGTTGTTGAAGTTGCGGGTGGAGGTGGACATGACGGTGGCCCCGTCTTCCACGCGGGCTTGGTTGCCCATACACAAGCTGCATCCCGGCATTTCCGTTCTGGCCCCGGCGGCAGCAAAGATGCCGTATACGCCTTCCGAGCGCAGTTGTGCCTCATCCATGCGGGTGGGCGGACAGATCCAGAATTGGCGCACCTTGGCCCGCCCTTGGCCTTCCAGGATTTTGGCGGCGGCGCGGTAGTGGCCGATGTTGGTCATGCAGGAGCCGATGAAAACTTCGTCAATCTTGATCGGCGTATCGGGGTTGCCGGCGGCGTGTTGGGCATGGACTTCGCTCAGGGTCATCACCTTGTCGGGATCGTTGGGGGCACAGACAATTGGCTCGGTGATGGTGCTGAGGTCGATTTCGATGACTTCGGCGTATTCAGCGTCGGCATCCGCCTCCAGGAGGGTGGGGCTGGCCAGCCAGGCTTCCATTTTGGCGATGCGCCGCAGCAAGGTTCTCGCATCCTGGTAGCCGCGGGCAATCATGTTTTTCAGCAGCACCACGTTGGAGCGCAGATATTCTGAGACCGTCTCGAGGCTCAGCTGGATGGTACAGCCGGCACAGTTGCGCTCTGCCGAGGCATCGGTAAACTCGAAGGCCTGCTCCACCTTCAGATGCGGCAGGCCCTCGATCTCCATGATGCGCCCGGCAAAGACGTTTTTCTTGCCTTTTTTCTCAACGGTGAGCAGCCCCCTCTGAATGGCCACGTAGGGGATGGCATGGACAATGTCCCGCAGGGTGATCCCCGGCTGCAGTTCCCCCTTAAAGCGCACCAGCACCGATTCCGGCATGTCCAAGGGCATCACCCCCATGGCGGCGGCAAAGGCCACCAGACCGGATCCCGCCGGGAAGGAGATCCCCAAGGGGAAGCGGGTGTGGGAGTCGCCCCCGGTGCCGACGGTATCCGGCAGGAGCATGCGGTTGAGCCAGGAGTGGATAATGCCATCGCCGGGACGCAGGACAACGCCCCCGCGGGAAGCGAAAAAGTCGGGCAGCTCTTTGTGGATCTGGATGTCCACCGGCTTGGGATAGGCGGCGGTGTGGCAGAAGCTCTGCAGCACTAGGTCGGCGTTGAAGCCCAGACAGGCCAGCTCCTTCAGCTCATCGCGGGTCATGGGGCCGGTGGTGTCCTGGGATCCCACCGTGGTAATGAGGGGCTCACAACTGGTGCCCGGGCGCACGCCTGGCAGCCCACAGGCTTTGCCCACGATTTTTTGCGCTAGGGTATAGCCTTTGCCGGTGTCTGCCGGTGGAGTGGGGCGAATAAACAAGGTCGAGGGAGGCAAACCCAAGGCTTGGCGGGTTTTGTCGGTGAGGGCACGGCCAATCAACAGGGGAATACGTCCCCCCGCCCGCACTTCGTCGGGGAGGGTCACGGGCCGCAGGGAAAAGGTGGAGAGAACCTGGCCGGCCTCAGAGCGGATCACGCCTTCGTAGGGGCAAATGGTAACCACCATGCCGGTTTCCAGGCGGGAGACATCGCACTGGATGGGCAAGGCCCCGGCATCTTCGGCGGTGTTGAAGAAGATGGGCGCAATGGTGCCCCCCAGGATCACCCCCCCAGCCCGCTTGTTGGGCACATGGGGAATGTCGTGGCCGATGTGCCAGAGCAGCGAGTTGAGGGCGGATTTGCGGGAGGAGCCGGTGCCTACCACATCCCCCACAAAGGCAACGGGATGGCCGCGGCGCTTCAGCTCGGCAATGGTAACCAGGGATCCTGGAGCGCGGGACTCCAGCATGGCTTGGGCGTGGAGGGGGATATCCGGGCGGGTGGTGGCGTGGGCGGCGGGGGAAAGGTCATCGGTGTTGATCTCGCCGGCAACCTTGAACACTGTTACAGTGATTGCTGCGGCCAGGGGAGCTTTGGCGGTAAACCATTCGCCCTTGGCCCAGGACTCGATCACCTGTTGGGCATAGGCATTGCCGGACTGGCTCAGCTCCAGCACGTCGTGAAAGGCATCGAAAACCAGCAGGGTGTGGCTGAGGGCGCGGGCTGCTGCCGCTGCAATCTCACTCCGGGGATCCCGCAACAGATCCAGCAAAACCTGGACGTTGTAGCCCCCCAGCATGGTGCCCAAGAGCTCCACCGCCCGCAGGGGAGTGATCAACGGGGATTCAACCTCCTCCTTGGCCACAGCGGCCAAAAAGCCCGCTTTCACATAGGCGGCTTCATCGACCCCCGGCGGGACGCGCTCTGTTAAGAGGTGCAACAAAAAGGCCTCTTCGCCGGCAGGCGGGGCCTTCAGCAGCTCGCACACCTGGCTGGTCTGGGCAGCGTTTAAGGGCAGCGGCGGGATCCCTTGGGCCTCGCGGGCAGCGGCGTGTTGGCGGTATTCGGCCAGCATGGGGGTTTAGGCACTCGACGTGGGTATTTATTCTACCGCTAGCTCGGCAGAGGAAAGGTCCTCGAGAAGGGATCCCATTCGCTGGCGGTAACTCAGTTTGGCCTAGGATAGCTCCGCCAACAGCTCTTTTTGGTAAAGGCCAATACAAGCCTGGATCAAGTCGTCCAGCTCCCCATCCAAGATGGGCTGCAGAGGGAAATTCTGGTTGAGGCGGTGGTCGGTAACGCGGTTGTCCTTGTAGTTGTAGGTGCGAATTTTTTCCGAGCGGGATCCCGTTCCCACCTGCATGCGCCGAGCAGAGCTAATGGAGGCCTGTTGCTCCTGCAGCTTCATCTCGTAGAGTTTGGCCCGCAAAATCTGCATGGCCCGCTGGCGGTTCTGCAGTTGGGAACGCTCCTCGGTACAAAACACCCGGATCCCGGTGGGCTTGTGGAGAAGATCCACCGCCGTCTCCACCTTGTTCACGTTTTGGCCGCCTGCCCCCCCGGAACGTGCCGTTTTGATTTCGATGTCTTTCGGGTCGATGACCACCTCCACCTCGTCCACCTCTGGCATCACCGCCACCGTGGCCGTCGAGGTGTGGACACGGCCTTGCGCTTCGGTGACGGGCACCCGCTGCACCCGATGCACGCCGGCTTCAAACTTGAGCTTGCTGTACACCTGATCCCCTTGAATCTCCAGGATCGCCTCTTTGTAGCCCCCCAGCTCTCCTTCCGAGAGGCTCGCCAGACGCACCGACCAGCCCAGCTTTTCGGCGTAGCGGGTGTACATGCGGGCCAGATCCGCCGCCCACAGCGCCGCCTCCTCCCCACCGGTGCCGGCGCGAATCTCCAACATAATGTTTTTCTCGTCGTTGGGATCCCGGGGCAGCAGCAGCAGGGTAAGCTTCTCTTCCAATTGCTCCTGGCGGGCCCGCAGTTGCTCCAGTTCTGCTCTCGCCATCGCCTCCAGCTCTGGGTCAGAGGCCGATTCCCGCAAGAGCTCTTCCGTCTGCCTCAGCTCACGATTCAGCTTTTGCCAGTCGTGAAAGGCTTGGACAGTCGCCTCCAAGGAGGAGCGGGCCTTGGCAATCCGCTGCAGCTCAGCCGGATCGGTGGCCACGTCGGGATCTGCCAAACGCACCGTCAGCTCCTGAAAGGTGGCTTCGACGTTTTTAAGCTGATCGATCAGTTGAGCAGAAGCCATGGATCCAGTAGTAGTGGGGAAAAGCGCTCTGCACCACCTGTCCCGCCTCTGGCGGGGTTGAGGCCACGTTCACATTAGCGTTGCATAGCAACAGCGAAACAGTGCCCATCGCTTTGGAGGGGGAAGGCTTGTCTACAAGTCCGGGAAGATCCAGCAAACTCGGTTACTTGGCCTTTTTGCCACCGCTCATGCCGTATTTGCGCATGAACTTCTCCACCCGGCCTTCGCTGTCGATGATCTTCTGGCTGCCAGTGAAAAAGGGATGGTTGCCCGACCAAACATCCACCTTGAGCTCCGGCTTGGTGGATCCCACCGTCATCACCACTTCGCCGTTGCAGATGACTTTGGCTTCTGGATACCACTGCGGGTGCAATCCTTTCTTGGGCATAACCCTTTCCTCCTCTGGGCCTGTTTCTATACCCTTGTCTATCAACATCTTCCTCTAAAAACAACGGCAGGGATCCCTAGCGCTTCGAGTACTGGGGAGCCTTGCGGGCCTTGCGCAGGCCGTATTTCTTCCGCTCCACGGCGCGCGGATCCCGTTTCAGATAACCCTCTACTTTCAAAGGGCCGCGATTGGCCGGATCCACCTCGCAGAGGGCGCGCGCCACCCCCAGCTTGATCGCATCCGCCTGGCCGTGAACACCGCCGCCATGGGCTCGCACTAGGATATCGTAGGAGTTTTCCAGACCAAGGATCTCCAGCGGCCCCTTCACACTGGCCAGCAGGGCTTCTTGATACTGCAGATACTGGTCTCCCGGCCTGTCGTTGATGATGATTTTGCCCGTGCCGGGCACCAAACGCACGCGGGCAACGGCGGTTTTGCGGCGTCCGGTTCCCCAATAAACGGCTCGTTGGCTGCTCGCTTGAGTCATGCTTTGGCTCCTGGGATCGTGTTGAGGGGATAAACCTGGGGTTGCTGGGCCTCATGAGGGTGGTTTGGCCCGACATAAACCTTCAGCTTGGTGAATTGCCGCCGGCCCAAACGGGTGTGGGGCAACATTCCCTTGACCGCTTTTTCCACCACCCGCTCCGGCAGCCGCGCCTGCAGTTGGGCAAAGGTTTCCACTTTCATGCCGCCGGGACGGCCGGAGTGGCGGCGGTAGAGCTTTTGGGTGCGCTTTTTGCCGGTGACCACCACTTTCTCAGCGTTGATCACAATTACATAGTCCCCCGTATCCAGGTGAGGGGTGAAGTCCGGTTTGTGCTTACCCCGCAAGAGGGTGGCCACAGCGGCGGCCAAGCGGCCCAGGCGCTGATTGGCAGCATCCACCAGATACCAGCGGGGCGCCAGAGTCTCGGGGTTGGGAAGGGGAGTTTTGTTCATGGCAGTCAAGGAAACATATCAGGACAAGCTTGGAGATCGCCCAGATCAACCGCAGGAATGGGCCAACGCAGCCGGCGACCGGAGGGCGGAGGGAGGCTCTGTGGGCAAGGCCCAAAAGGGCGGCGAGTGGGCGAACTGTTGACCGAAGGGATCCGCAGCATAGCCCACATCCGTCAGGCACAGCCCTTGCGGAGGAGCGCTGTAGCGGGTGCGCATCTGGCTCCAGTCGTTGTGTTGCCACAGGTGGACAAACTGTGCCGGGCTGAGCTGGCCCCGGCCCACCACCTCTAGGGATCCCACCAAGAGCCGCATCATCCGGTAGAGGAAGCCGCTGGCCTGCACCTCGATGCTGATCAAGTCCCCCAGCCGCTGGCAGAGCACCTCCTGCACCTGTACCCGCGAGTGGGGCCGATCCGATCCCCGCCGCCGGAAGGCTTCCAAGCTGTGCTCCCCCAGCAGGGAATTCAGGGCTTCCGCCATCGGCTCCACCTGCAGAGGCCAACGCACTTGCCAGCTAAAGAGGCGCCAGAACACATCCGGTCGCTCCCGATTCAGAATGAGGTAGCGGTAACGGCGCCAGCGAGCCGAAAAGCGGGCGTGCCAGGAGTCAGGCACTTGAGCAGAAGCCAGCACTACCACATCTTCCGGCAGACAGTCGTTCAGCACCCTCGACCACTCCGCCGCAGGGATGCCGGAGGTGGTGTCGAAGTGGGCCACCTGGCCTGCAGCATGAACCCCCGTATCGGTGCGACCGGCCCCATAGAGGGTTACCGGATGCCCCGCCCGCGACGCAATCGCCTCCTCCAGCACCCCTTGCACGGTACGGCGGGCTGCCTGGCGCTGCCAGCCATAGAACCTGCTGCCGAGGTACTGAATTCTCAGGGCAATGCGACGGTACGGCATGGATCCCTTTCCGCTACACCAGCTCGATGACCGCCATTTCTGCTCCATCCCCCCGCCGATGCACGGTGCGCAAGATGCGGGTATAGCCACCGGGCCGATCCCGGTAGCGCTCAGGAGCCTGCTCAAACAGGGAGCGCACCAGCTCCTTGTCGTAGATGTAGGCCAGCGCCTGTCGCCGCGCCGCCAGGGATCCCTCTTTGGCCAGGGTGATCATCTTCTCGGTGGTGGCCCGAATGGCTTTGGCGCGGGCTTTGGTGGTGGTGATCCGCCCTTCCCGCAGCAGAGCCGTGGTCAGCGCCCGCATCAGGGCCTTGCGCTGGTCGGCGGGCTTATTGAGGTGGGGGGTACGACGGCGGTGGCGCATGGTAACCTCTGTCTTGCGTCCTACACTCTTCGGGGATCCTTGCGTTTTGACGCGGTTGTGCTAGCGGTGCAGATGCTTGAGACGGAACCTAAACTCTAGGCCTTGCCTTTTTCGCGGGTGCGGGGCAGTGTCAGACCAAAGCGGGCTTTCAAAGCCTGCACCACCTCTTCGGCAGACTTCTGGCCAAAGTTTTTGATCTCCAGCAGATCTTCCTCGGTATAGAGCAGCAGATCGGCCACCGTGTTGATCTGAGCTCGCTTCAGACAGTTGTAGGCCCGTACCGAGAGCTGTAGCTCCTCGATGGGGATCTGGTTTTTTTGGTTGTCCTCGGCTGGCTGGGGCGGCACAGGAGCATCGAAGCTGACCTCCTGCAGCGGTGCGAACAAGCCCACCAAAATGCGGGCCGCTTGGCTGAGGGCCTCTTGCGGGGTGAGGCTGCCGTTGGTCCAGATTTCCAATACTAGCCGATCTTTTTCCAGGAATTGGCCCACCCGAGCTGCTTCCACGGCGTAGTTCACCTTGCGCACCGGCATGAAGACAGAGTCGATCTGCAGAAAATCAATCGCCATCGCTTTGCTGTCGGAGTAATCGACGGCGCGGTAGCCATGTCCCCGGCCAATCATGAACTCCATTTCCAAAATCGCCCCTTCCGCCAGGGTGGCAATGTGGTGACGGGGGTTGATCACCTCCACGTCGCTGGGCAATTGCAGCTTCTCAGCAGTAACTTCCCCTGGCCCCTGAGCCACCAAGCGGCCCACCTGAGTCTCGGGGGAACTGGAGCGCAGCACCAGCTCCTTCATGTTTAGAAGGATCTCCATCACGTCTTCCCGCACCCCCGGCACCGTGGAAAACTCGTGGGTCACCCCGGCAATGCGTACAGCAGTCACCGCCGTCCCTTCTAGATTGGAGAGCAACACCCGCCGCAAAGCGTTGCCCACCGTGATCCCTTGGCCGCGCTCCAGTGGCCCCAGAGCAAATTTGCCGTAGTGAACGCCGTTATCATCCCGATGAGATTCAACACACTCGGTCTGGTAGGCAACAGCGCTTGAGCTCGCTCTGCTGCCCAGAGAGTGGGAGAGGGTTCGGCTGGTTTGAATCGTCATGGTGGCCCCGTCCGTCTGGCTCGATATCCGTTTGGAGAACTGATGAAACTTCGAGGTCATCTCACGCTTGGGCAGACCTTCGCTGGGGCATGGCGTAGCTCTGGAGAAAACCCCCTACAGACGCTCGACCAGCCCTCAACGCGGGATCCTTTAGACACGCCGCCGCTTGGGAGGACGGCAACCGTTGTGGGGAATGGGAGTAATATCTCGAATCAGAGTAATTTCCAGGCCCGTTGCCTGTAGAGCGCGAATGGCGGTTTCCCGACCGGCTCCCGGCCCGCTGACCATCACTTCGATCTGGCGCATGCCGTTCTCCATGGCTTGACGCGCCGCACTTTCTGCTGCCATTTGGGCGGCGAAGGGAGTGCCCTTTTTGGCCCCTTTGAAGCCCGTAGAACCTGCCGAGGCCCAAGACACCACATCGCCATTGGGATCCGTGATGGTGACGATGGTGTTGTTGAAGGTGGACTGAATGTAGGCCACCCCATTGGGGATGTTCTTTTTGACTTTACGTCCGCGCCGTTGCTGCCGAGCCATGATCCAGGTGTCCTTGCAATCGACTGTTTGGGGTTGGGATTCGGGATGGTGGAAGAGTTTTGCCTTCCGCGCAAAGCCGAGCGACTACTTCTTGGCAGGAGCTTTCTTCTTGCCGGCCACCGTTTTCCTGACCCCCTTGCGGGTGCGGGCGTTGGTGCGGGTGCGCTGACCACGCACGGGCAGACCCAGGCGATGGCGACGACCTCGATAGGTGCCGATGTCGATCAGCCGCTTGATGTTCATCGCCTCCTGGCGGCGCAGATCCCCTTCTACCTGGTATTCGCCCTCCACCACCGTTCGCAGGGCGGCCACCTCAGCGTCGGTGAGGTCGCGGGTACGAGTATCCGGATTGATACCGGTCTTCGCCAAAATCTGGCGGGAGCGGGTTAGCCCAATGCCGTAAATGTAGGTGAGGGCAATCTCCACTCGCTTTTCTCGGGGGATGTCAACTCCCGCAATCCGTGCCATAGTCAGGGGTACCTTTCAAATCAAACCAACTCGAACACACTTGCCCAGTAAGGATTGAGTTGCCTGCCTGAGATGGGATCCTCATTCAGAGAAATGTTGCTGTAGAGATGCCGGTCTTGGGATCTATGCTCGCCGAGAGATCTGGCCAACGTTTTGCTCGGTTGTGTCGGAAGCCTTTGCCTCTGTCTCCCGTTGCAGGCTGAACCCACCCACCATCGACCCTCTAGCCCTGCCGCTGCTTGTGCTTCGGGTTGGAAGAACAAATGACCATCACCCGACCGTGGCGGCGGATGACCCGGCATTTTTCGCAGATCCGACGGACGGAAGGCCGTACCTTCATGGTTGATCCTGACAAAACCAGCGAATATCCATTCTATGTTCGTCTGGGCAACCTGTCAAAATGTGTTTGGGTTTGCTGACAGCGAGCGGACAGTCGGGTTGGCTATACTGGTTGGGCGAGGATCTGATACATTCACGCTGAACTCTCCTGAACATGGTTCAGGAAAGAAGCGATCGCATCCTGCCTATCTCTGTTCGCGTCAGCGGGACGGAGTCCAAACAGGAAGGCGGTATCCCGCAAAGCCCTGAGGAATACCCCCCGAGCGCTTTCCCCCTTCACTTCCCGGCAACCGTTGCGGTGGACTCAAGGATCAGGGGGAAACTTGGTCTACTATATCCCTCTCAATGACTTTTGCCAAACCGCTTAAAGCTCAGTAAATTCAGCAAAGTTCAGGGTTTTGGGGGTTAGAGGCATGCTCCTGAGTCAAAGTAGGCGCGACTGTGGGGTGGAGAAGGCCATGCGGTGGCAATGGCTGGTTGTGCTGAGCAGCGTGCTGGGGCTGGGATCCCCTGTGTTGGGGCAAGGGATCCCTTCGCCGGAGGCAGGCTCCTCCTCTGCGGTGGAGAACTTTTCGACGGACGGGAACGGCCTGAGGACAGAGGGGGATTGGCTTTTGCCCTTGCGCAGCTCTGCCGATCGCATCGATGGGGTACCGGATCGGGGCTGGGTCGCGGTTGGGCTGTTGGAGGAGCAGGCGGTGACTCTGCTGGATGGGGCCAGCGGGGATCCCTTGTGGCAGGCGGCGGTGGGGTTTGCCCCCAGTGTGGTGCGGGTGGATGAGGCGCGGCAGGTGGTCTATGCCTCTGGCCCCAATGCCCCTGGGCTGGTGGCCCTCGATCTGCTGACGGGGGAGCTGATTCAGGCCTATGGGTTGCCGGCGGGAGTTTTGGATATTGCCGTGGATGCGGCCACAGGGCGGGTTTTTGCCTCCCTGCCCTCTGCCCAGAGTTTGGCGGTGATGGCTGCTCCCCTTCGCAGCAGCGGTGCGCAAAGCGATCCCTCAGAGCAGCCGCAAGCCCGCAATTTGCCGATGCCCGGCCCCCCCTTGGCGCTGGCCTATGATGCGGAGCGGGGATCCCTGTTTGTGGGTCTAGCCGGGGAGGATCCCCTCAGTTTGCTGGTGGTCAACCCAGACAACGGGGAGTTGTTGGCCCGTTGGCGCGGCGGCAATACTCCGGAAGCGATGGCTTTGGATGCCGAACGGCAACGCTTGGTGGTGCTCAACTCGGGCAGCCAAGACCTGACGGTGCTGGATCTGAGCCGCAGCGGCGAGGCCCTGCAGCGGGTTGGCCTGGATTGGCGACCGACGCGGCTGGCCCTTTCCCCTGATGGACGTTGGGCTTACGTGACCTCCCGCGATAGCGACCGCCTGCAGCTGGTGGATTTACAGACGGGGCGATTGGTGGCCTCGCTGCGGCTGCAGGGACAGCCGACGGGTCTGGTGATGTTGGGGGAGCGGGATCTGTGGGTGGTGGCAGCAGGGATCCCAGCTTTGCGCCGTTTGCAGGATATTCAGGCTCAAGTTGGCGACGGCGGGACAGAGGTCCTGAACGGGGGAGTCCCCTCTCCAGGCAACCGCGGTGTGGTGACCGGGCGGGTGCTGGATATTGCCGGCCAACCCGTTCAGACCGGGGTTTTGCACCTGGCCGCCACGCCAACCCAACCCAGGCAAACCGTCCGCATTGCTGCCGACGGCACTTATGTGCTGCCGGAACTGCCGGCCGGCCTGTATTTGGTAGATGTGGAGGTGCCGGGTTTTCCGCTGACCAGCACCCAGGTGGAAGTCCGGGCCGGCTTTGTCTCCACTCAGGATATTCGCCTGCCGCCAGGGGAACCGACCCGCCAGCCGGAGGGCATTGGCCTTTTGCCGGATGAACCCGTTTACTCGGATGAGCTGGCCCGCCACCTCAGCATGGCCCTGAAGGAGTTGCAGCCCCAGCGACCGGTACTGCTCTTGAAGGGGCCTCTGGGGCCGGATCCCCGGTTTGAGCCGCTTCTGCCCCTCACCCAGGGCCTGACTTTGTTGGATCGGGATGAGCGCTACACCTCCGATTTGGCCAAGCTGAAGGCCATCGGGGATGCCCTGGGATTGCGCTATATCCTCTTGACCCAGATGCAGATCTCGCGGGACTACAACCGCCAGGGCAACTCTCTGCTGAATACAGCCTTACGCTTTGTGGCCCCGACGGTGCCGGTGGAAATTCCCAATTTCACCCCCAACCAGTTGCGCAGCCGCGGGGTGGTGGTGGTGGTGGACTTGCAGAGGGATCGACCTGGGGATCGGGCTCGCTACTACGAAGCCTATGGGCGGGATGATGTGGGCGGGGATCCGATGTTTGAAGATGCGGCAGCGGGCCTATTTCGGCTGCAGGTGCGCAACATGGTGCCGGTGTTTGTCCAACAATGGCAAGCCAACAACCCCTTTTCGGGGTGAGGATCCCTGCAGCAGGATCTTGCCCTGTTCGCGTCAGGGGTGCGGAGCAGAATAGAACCGACTGCTACTACCGGATGCAACCTTCGCCATGCCTTTTTTCTTCTTTCATCCTCTCCGGCACAGGATTAGCTATCGCTACGCAACGCTCTCGCGAACAGGCAGTCTGGCCCTCTGCGGCTGGCTGGCACTGGCTTCAGGAGCGCTGGCTCAGGCTCCGGCCACCCCCATTCCGCGGTTGACGCCGTTGTTTCCCTCCCAAAACAGAGGGCAGCCCCAGGGAACAGCACGGCTGGTGGGGCAGGTGAGCAACAGCGTGGGGCAACCTGTGGCGGGGGCACAGGTGCAGTTGGAGGGCATGGAGAACCCCAATCAGCCGATTCAAACCGATGAGCGGGGCGCTTTTGAGCTAGACCAAGCCCCAGCCGGGCGTTGGCTGTTGACGGTGTGGCACCCCGACTATGAAAAGGCAGAGCAGGAGATCCTCCTGCAAGCGGGCCTGACCACCCCTGTGGATGTGGTTTTGCAGGTGCCGATTCGGCCTCAACCCCGCCGTCGCCTTGGCATTTTGGGGGTGGGAGGGTTGGAGCATACCCAACTGTTGGGCCAGCGCCTGGCCATAGAGGCGGTGCGTCTGGGCTTGATCCCCAACGGCGAGAAGGTGGTGCCCCTGGACAACCGTCGCATTCAGCCCATTTTGCAGAAGGTGGGCTGGCCCATCTACGAGCTGTTTGAGTGGGATCGCCGCAAGCCCGAAGCAGTAGGCCAATTTTTCGATTACCTGGGCCTGGAAGCCATCGTCATTGCCCGCGTCGATGTCCTCACCCGACCGGCTTCGCCAACGGAGTTGAGCCTGCGTTCCCGCAGCCGCCTGGAACTGTGGCGGTTTGATGAGCAAGGCAACCTGGTGGTAGATATCCTGGCCGAGGCCAGTCGCGATCAGGTGGAGCGGGGCAACCTCAATGCTGCCGAGTTGGCTCAGCTTTATCAAATCCAAGTCACCCAAATGGCTGCTGAGGTGGGATCCCGCTGGAAGGAGCATCACCCGCTGGCCCAGTACATAGAACTGGCTCAGGGAGAAGCCCCACCCCCACGCTCTCGCCTGGATACGGCTGTGGAGCTGCGCATCCCCTCTGCCACACCGACTCCCTAGGTCTTAATTATCCCTGCAGCACCTGCCCCCACCCCTACCAACGGCCAGGGCGAAGGGGGAGGCGGGTAGGTCATGCCTCTGTTGAATTGCTGCCCGGCGCTGCAGCCGGCCTGACCGCATCAGCGCTGCAGTTCCCCCCCCAGCGCTTTGCTCCTGACGCCAGCTGTCCCATGGGCTATTTTTGCTGGGGATCCCTTCCGATGGCGCGATAGGGCGAGCCACCCCAGTTTCAAGGCCAGCCCCAGCACCTGCCAGCCGCGCAACCGGATCACCAGGGATCCCCATCCGTGCCAACCGATGCGAGCGAAGGTCAAGCGCAGGTGTTGGGCCAACTGAGGGGGTAGAGCGGCGATTAGTCCCAAGCATTGCCCCGTCAAAGCCGGATCGGCAAAGCCAATTTCCACCCCTCCTTGCCAAGATTGGATGTGGAGCTGCTTGCCCAGCTTCCACAGGTAGGGCCAATCTCTGGGGGAGCAACGTTCTCCCCGCTGTACCGGCCAACGGCCGCGAAGGCGCAGGGATCCCCAACGCCATTCCCAGCCACGGCGGCTGCCCCGCACGGCCCAGCCTCCCCAGCCGTGCCATTTCCAGATCCAGGCAAGGGGGCCCTGCCAGGGTTTGCGGTAGCGCAGAATGAGCTGTTGAGGCCAGAACAAGAGAGTTCCCACAAAGACGGCCAGCAGCAATCCCAAAGGACTCCGTCCCGCTAACGCGAACAGCTTGAGCACCGACTGGGATCCTCCGCGGTCAATCCATAGCGGGCCAGAAAACGGGGCAAATCGACCACCAGGCAGGTGTAGGATCCCTGCATCACCAGCCGCTCCTGCTGGGTGATCTCCACCTGAAACCGAATGCGTCTTCCCTCCACGGCCACGACTTCGACCCGAACCTGCAAGGGATCCCCCGCCACCGCTGCCGACCGATGCTCCAAGGCAAAGCGGATCCCGACCGCCGCTTCCTCCGGCTCGTAGAAGGGCTGCAAGGTGTTGTGGCCGCACCGCTCGATCAACGTCAACAAAGCCGGGGATCCGATCACCTTCACACCGGGGTTGCCCAGGGCTGCAGCGGTTTGTTCTGGGCCGAGGATCCCTTGCCAGGTGCCGAGGGTGCCCAGGGGAACAGGTTTCATCAGCGGGCGGGGGCGCGCATTCTCCTGGATTGCCACAGGCTCCAGCCTTGCCAGAGCAGGAGAATCAACGCCAGGATCCCGACCACCCCGGCCAGCACCAGCGCCCGTTCCAGGCGGGTGGCATGGAAGCCGGTTACCGTCCAATCGCGGCTGAGGTTGGATCCCAGAATGGCGAGCGTGGCCAGAGCCAAACCAAGGACTCCGTCCCGCTGCCGCGAATGGATCCCTGGAGATTCCGCCCCTCTTCCCTCCTGCTGCAGGAGGATGGGCTGCAGCGCCGCCAGGATCAAAGCAGTCATCAAAGCTCCCAATAGGAAGGCCGCTTGCGGCTGAGCGTGAATGAAGTAGCCCACCCCCACCGGCAAAGCCAGGCTGGCCAGCGTCAGGGCGATCCCCGTCTGCAGGGGTTTGTCTGGCCCGTATAGCCAGTGCAGGAGCGCCGCCAGCGCCATGCCCGCCATGCCCAGGTACAGCGCCGCCGACACATAGGGCTGGGTGAGGTCGATCCCGGCAACCTGCAGGTTGAACTGGTGCAACAGGTTTTGCAGCAGAGGGCGGGCCGACAAAAACAAAGCGGCCATGGCCCCCCAACGGCTGGGAAAAGCCAGACATCCCAGCCCCAAGAGGGCCGCCCCGTAGGATCCCCCCAGCCGCAACGCCAGCAGCGCTCCTCCCCCCACCAGCGTTAGGCCCACGCAGGCCCGCCAGAGCAGCCGTCCTTGTTGCTCGGCAACGCTGACGCGACCGGCTGAAGCCTCCGGCCCGCTGACATGAGCAGGTTCCCCTGCCGGCGCAGGGATCCCCTGTCCCGTCTGGTTCTCCAAGGCAAGCAAGGCCCACGAGAGCAGCACCCCCACCCCGTAGAGCAAGGCCCAGAAGGGATCCTGGTATAGGCCGTTGCGGGTCAAGGCCAAGGCCAGCGCCAACGCCACCAGCCACCCCACCCCATGCCCCACTGCCGACAGCAGCCCGGGGGAGTCTTCTGAGGCGGTCAAGAGGGGCACAGTGCCTGCCACCAAGCTGAGGGCGGCCAGCCCCACCGGCAACAGCACCTGCCAAGGGAGATCCGGCTGGGATCCCATCTCCAGCAGGCGAGATCCCCAGGTTATGGCGGCAATGCCGCTCCACCCCTGGCCCAGCGCCATCAGCAAGGACAGAGCTTCTGTTTCGGCCAAGACCCCCAGCAAAGGGATCCCCACCAAGCCCATCCCCAGGCCGCAGCCCCACAGAAAGAGCATTCCATGTTGCTCCGCAACGCTGATGCGACCGGGGGAGCCGATAGCCAGACTTTGCCAGGCCGCCAAACTGAGCAACAGCACCACCAGCCCTTGCCCGGCCCGACCGCAGCCACTCAACCCCAGTAAACCCACCCCCACCAGGCCCCCCAACAACAAAGCCAGGGGGATCAGATCCGGCAACTGACCCAGCCAGCACCCCAGCGCCGCCAAGGCCACCAAGCCCAGCCCCACTGCCGGTTGCCAGCGGCGAACGGATCCCCAGCGGCGATATCGAATCGCTTCCAACAGCAAGACCACCAAGCCAATCGCGGCCGCAATCGCCAAAACTCCACCCAGCACGTGCTCCCTGATACATTCACGCTGAACTCTCCTGAACATGGTTCAGGAAAGAAGCGATCGCATCCTGCCTATCTCTGTTCGCGTCAGCGGGACGGAGTCCAAACAGGAAGGCGGTATCCCGCAAAGCCCTGAGGAATACCCCCCGAGCGCTTTCCCCCTTCACTTCCCGGCAACCGTTGCGGTGGACTCAAGGATCAGGGGGAAACTTGGTCTACTATATCCCTCTCAATGACTTTTGCCAAACCGCCTAAAGCTCAGTAAATTCAGCAAAGTTCAGGGTTTTGGGGGTTAGAGGCATGCTCCTTTCAAGCCCTGCACCAACTATCGCCTATCGTTGTCCGCTCATCATCGCCATTCGCAGAAGCGTCGCGTAGGGATAAGGTTTGCTCCTTGCCCCAGACTCGGTGGAGGGCAGTGCCCCGCACCGCTAGTGCGTTTGCGTTTGTGAAAGCGTCGCGTGGCGATAACGCAAAGATAAGCTGGAGAAGATCAGCGAGCGGGCGTTCATGTCTTCAGAGCATTACAAGTTCGACCTTTTCTTGCGCTACCACCGAGAGCAAGCCCGGTGGGCGCGTCAACTGGCGGAGCGG
This sequence comes from Thermostichus sp. MS-CIW-41, assembly GCF_054058915.1. Lineage (NCBI taxonomy): Bacteria > Bacillati > Cyanobacteriota > Cyanophyceae > Thermostichales > Thermostichaceae > Thermostichus > Thermostichus sp. MS-CIW-41. Next base: position 5,796 of record NZ_JBSSBO010000008.1, on the reverse strand, counting down.
CTGGATCGCGAGGGGTTCAAAGTCTGGTTTGACCGCTGGATGCTGCAGCCGGGGGATAACCGCAAGCTGGAGCTGCAACTGGCCATCGAACAATGCCGTTGGGTGGGAGTGGTGGCCTCTCCAGAGTTTGTTGCCGATCCCTGGCCCAGGGATGAGCTGTACAGCGGGTTTCCCCATGCCCCGGCACGACAAAACCAGCGCCTGCTGACGCTGCTGCACACCCCCACTGAGCTACCCCGCCCCCTGGAAGAGGCGCCCCTGCTGGATTTTACCGGCTCAGAAGAGGATCCGGTGCTGTTTGAGTACCGCGCCTTGGAGCTAATGCACTTTTTGGATCCCAGCTTCCCTGCCCCCGGGGATCTGCAGCGGTTCCGGCTGCAATACCGCCGCCGTGAGGGGAAAGAGTCCCTGGAAGATGAAGAGGTGCGGGGATTTCAGGCCTTTTTGCGGGCCATCCAGATGGCCATCCTGCGCATTGCCACAGGCGAAACCCCCTCCGCCACGCCAGAAGAAGGAGCGCGTCAGATCGCCATTTTGCAGTTCATTCAGCGGCTGTTTCAGTGGAACAGTGCCGACATCCAATTCGAGCGGGGGGAAGACTGGCGTCGCCGCGGCAACCTGACGGAAGCCCTGGCCGCCTACGACCGGGCTCTGAACATGGATCCCAACTTCGCCCTGGCTTGGAGCCGCCGTGGGGATGTGCTGGTGCAGCTGGCCCGCTACCGCGAGGCGGTGGACAGCTACAACGGATCCCTGAGCATCAACCCCTACGACGAAGAAACCCGGCTGCGCCTGGCCCTGATTCTGGGGCGCCTGGGGCAGTACAAGTCGGCGGTGGTTAACTACGACAAGGTGCTGGAGAGCAACCCGGAAGATGCTCTGGCCTGGCATAACCGCGGCATCCGCCTGCTGCAACTGAAGCGGTCTAAGCTGGCCCTGAACAGCCTGAACAAAGCGCTGCGCCACAACCCCAAGCAGCCCCGCACCTGGCTGGCCCGTGGGATCGTGTTGCGACGGCTGCGGCGGCCCAGCTCGGCAGCGGCTAGTTTTGCGCGGGTTTTGAAGCTCAACCCCAGAAGTGCGCGGGTTTGGCGCTACCAAGGCAATGCCCTCTTCCACTGCCACCGGCTGCGCTCGGCTGTCGAGTGTTACAAGCGCTCGCTGCGGCTGCGCCGCCGGGATCCCATAACCCTGCACAACTTGGGGGTGGCCCTGCTGCGCTTGGGGCAGTATCGGCTGGCCAGCAAGGCCCTAGAACGCGCTCTGCGCTACGATGCCGACAACTACAAAAGCTGGTACGCCCGCGGTGTGGCCTTCCAGAAATTGGGCTACCTGAAAGAAGCCTGTATCCACTTCGAGGAAGCCCTCAAGATCAAGCCGGAGCACTTTCCAGCCCGCTATGCCTTGGCGGTAGCTCAGCAGGAGCTGGGGCAATATGAGGCCAGCCTACGGCATTTCCAGCGCTTGGTGCAGCAGCGTCCCGGCAGTTCTGCCTGCTGGTTTGGCCAGATCACCGGCCTGCGGCGCCTGGGCCGGCTGGAAGAAGCCCGTGCCGCCTGCCAGCAGATGATCCACCTCAACGAACGGGATCCCTGGGGCTGGTTTGCCCTGGGCTTGCTCTACGGCGAGCTAAAGGATCCCGAACAAGCTGTGCAAGCCTACTCGCGGGTTTTGCAGCTCACCCCAGAAGATGCTGTGGCCCTCAACAACCGCGCCTGGGAAGCCTTGAAATTGGGGAAGCTGGAACCTGCCCTGGCAGACGCCCAACAGGCCACGCACCTGGATCCGCAGCGGCCCGCCTTTTGGCATACCCTGGGGCTGATTCAACTACGGGCCGGCCAGCGAGCAGCCGCCCAAGCCAGCTTGCAGCGCTGTCTGGAGCTGGATCCGCAATTTCAGCCGGCCCAAGCCGCCCTGCAGGACTTGGCCCAAGAAGACTCGGCCTGATACATTTACGCTGAACACTGCTGAACATCACTGTTCAACTATGCAGCGATAGCATTCTGTTTGTTTCCAAACAGAATGGCGGTATCCCGCAAAGCTTTGAGTAGAATACCCAAAGCGCAGTTTCCGTGTCGTCTTACTACCAATTTTCTGCTTTGCTTTGGCTACCATGTTGGCAGACTCGAAAGTAAACAGAAAGATCAACTGGTAGTAATCCGTACTGAACATATTTTATACATTATTTTCAGTATAGTTGAGCTTATTATTGACTAGAGTCATGCTCCCCGGCGGGAATGGCTCTGCCGGAATTGGAAACCCTCACTCCCCAACCGCAGCCGGTTGACCCCAACCCCTAGCAGGATCCCCTGGGCTTTCAGACCCCAAGGACAATGCCTGCAGCAGGCAGACGGGAGCAGAACATGCCACACTGGATCCCGCCCCCCAGGACCGACACGCATGGATCCCTATCTGATCCCTGTCAAGCTTCCCCACAGCTCCTACGACATCCTCATCCAGTCTGCGGAAGGCCCCAGCGGCCACAGCCTCATCCAGCTGGGATCCCAAATGCGAGCTAGAGGGCTTTCCGGCAAGGCTCTGGTGGTGAGCCATCCCGGCATTGCCAAACACTTTGCCGAGAAGTTGCTGCAGGGGCTGCAACAAGCGGGGTTTGCCGCCCACCTCTGCCTATTGCCTGCCGGCGAACGCTACAAAACCCTGCGCTCGGTGGCCAAGATCTACGACGCCGCCCTAGCCTTTGGCCTGGAGCGCTCCTCCACCTTGGTGGCTCTAGGAGGGGGGGTCATTGGCGACATAGTGGGGTTTGCCGCCGCCACTTGGCTGCGCGGGATCCCTTTTGTGCAGGTGCCCACCTCCCTCTTGGCGATGGTGGATGCGGCCATCGGCGGCAAGACCGGCGTCAACCATCCCCAGGGGAAAAACTTGATCGGGGCGTTTTATCAGCCGCGCCTGGTGTGGATTGATCCAACGCTATTGCAGACTCTGCCCCAGCGGGAGTTTACCTCAGCCCTAGCGGAAGTGATCAAATATGGCGTGATTCAGGCTGCCGATGTGTTTGAGTTTTTGGAAGATCGACCCCAACTGAGCCGCTATACCGACTTTACTCCCGCAGACTTGCACTACCTGCTGCGCCGCTGTGCCGAGTGCAAAGCCTGGGTGGTGCAGCAGGACGAGAAAGAAGCGGGCCTGCGGGCCATCCTCAACTACGGCCACACCCTCGGCCATGCCCTAGAAGCTGCCACCGGCTACCGCCGCTATCTGCACGGAGAAGCTGTCGCCATCGGCATGGTGGCTGCCGGGGAGATCGCCCGCCGCCTGGGTTGGTGGAGCGCCGCCGAGGCGGAGCGGCAACGACGCCTGATCGAGAAAGCAGGACTGCCCAGCCGGTGGCCGGCCGGGATCCCTTGGGAGGCAGTGCTGCAGGCAATGCAGGCCGACAAGAAAGTCAAACAGGGGCGGATTCGCTTCGTTCTGCCCCGCCGGATTGGCCAAGCGGAGCTGACCGACCAGGTGGAATTGGCAGACATTCAGGCGGCTGTAGAATCCATTACCCTCCCAGCTTTAGGGGCGTCTTGAGCCTTAAAATGAGGGGACTTGAGGATGGCAAAGCATGGGACGGCAACAACGAGTAGCCATTTTGGGAGCAACAGGGGCAGTAGGGGCAGAGCTGCTGATGCTGCTGGAAGAGCGCAACTTTCCTATAGCCGACCTCAAGCTTTTGGCCTCGCCCCGTTCAGCGGGCACTTGTTTGACCTTCAAGGGGGAGCGGATCCCGGTGGAACCAGTTTCAGAAGCGGCCTTCCGGGGCCTGGATCTGGTGCTGGCCTCTGCCGGAGCCGGTGTCTCCAAAACCTGGGCCAGAACCATCGTCGAGGCGGGGGCGGTGCTGATTGACAACTCCAGCGCCTTTCGCCTGGATCCCAATGTTCCGCTGGTGGTGCCGGAGGTCAACCCCCAGGAAGCCTTCCGTCACCAAGGGATCATTGCCAATCCCAACTGCACCACCATCCTAATGTGCGTGGCCATCTACCCCCTGCATCGCCACATCCCCCTGCGCCGCGTGGTGGCCGCTACCTATCAATCGGCCAGTGGGGCTGGGGCCAGAGCCATGCAGGAACTTCAAGAACAAACCCACGCCTACCTCCAGGGGCAGCCGTTGCAGCCCCAGGTGTTCCCTTACCCCATTGCCTTCAACCTCTTCCTCCACAACAGCCCCCTGCAAGAGAACGGCTACTGCCAGGAAGAGATGAAAATGGTCAACGAATCCCGCAAGATTATGGGATCCCCCAACCTGCGGCTGACAGCTACCTGTGTGCGGGTGCCGGTGCTGCGTACCCACGCCGAGGCCCTCAATCTAGAGTTTGAACAGCCCTTCCCTGTGGAAAAAGCCCGGCAAATCCTGGCCCAGGCCCCTGGGGTGGTGCTCATTGAAAATTGGCAGCAGAACCGCTTTCCCATGCCCATCGACGTGGCCGGCAAGGATGAAGTGGCGGTGGGCCGCATCCGCCAGGACATCTCCGAGCCCAAGGCCCTGGAGCTGTGGCTATGCGGGGATCAAATCCGCAAAGGTGCGGCCCTCAACGCTCTTCAAATTGCCGAGCTGCTTTTGAAGGACTAATTCACTACAACTGTCCAGGTTACTGGCCCCGCTGTAACAGGGGCAGCCTGAGTGCTGTTCAACGTCACCGGGGAGTTGGGGTAAGTATAGGTACCGGCTGGTGTCAAAGCTACCGCTGTTTTTACAGGGATGGTCACTGTGCAGGTTGCGCCGACAGCCACTTGTCCTCCGGTGAATTGAATGGTGTTCCCACCCACCGAGGCTGTGAGAGTGGGGGAGCCGCACGAAGGTGTAAAAATCCCCGCAGCGGCAACTTGCAAACCAGAAGACGGCGCTCCCGGCAAGGTGTGGTTAAAGGCCAAGCCCGTCAATGGAATGGCTGCGTTGTTGGTTATTGTAAACGTCAGAGTTCCATTCCCGGTAACGGGAGCTGGGCCGATTGGGCCAAGCGGGTTGGGAGAAAAGGCCATGGTAAAGGTGGGAGCTGGCACCGTTACCGTTAGGTTGATAGCCGCAGCGGTGGCATTAGGCGCTTGGTTGCTGCTCAGGGTTACCGCGGGGCTGGTCAGGGATCCCGCTGTCGTGGCTGTAACCTGAAGATCCAGGCTGATGGTGCAGCTAGCGTTGGCTGCCAATGAGCCGTTGACCAACGAGATGGAAGCGGTCGCTGGTTGAGCTATCACCGTCCCCCCACAGCCATTGTTCAGGTTATTATTGGGACTGGCAACGACCAAACCGGTAGGCAAGGTGTCGGAAAAAGCTAGACCAGTCAGGGGCAGGGCAGCGGTGTTGGTAATCGTGTAGGTCAGAGTTGTTGTGGCATTAGGGCCGGCAGCTACCGAGGTGGGGCTAAATGCCTTGCTAAAAGTCGGGGCACTCGTTGTGGGCGTAGGTGTCGGGGTTGGGGTGGGTGTTGGAGTTGGGGTCGGTGTGAGTGTCGGTGTAGGTGTAGGCACTGTCGTCCCACCGCTTCCGCCTCCACCGCAGCCGGTCAGTCCTAGGTCGTGTTGATCTTATGTTAGGATAGAGAGAACAATTTATAGAGGAAAGAGGATGAAGTTGGTTTTTTTAGATGAAAACAAATGGCAGAAGATATTGGCTTTTTTACAGACAGAAGAGAGAGTTAACATTGGGAAAGAAGCAAACTGTAAACAGTTTATTGAAGCAGTTCTTTGGATAGCACGTTCCGGTGCTCCTTGGCGCTACCTCCCAGAAGGATATGGCAAATGGTACACCATCTATCAAAGATTCCACCGGTGGAGTCGTTTTGGAGTGTG
>NZ_JBSSBO010000007.1:0-87258 GCF_054058915.1 Thermostichus sp. MS-CIW-41 | reverse complement strand
CAGAAAGATCAACTGGTAGTAATCCGTACTGAACATATTATACATTATTTTCAGTATAGTTGAGCTTATTATTGACTAGAGTCATGCTCCCCGCCCTACTGGCTTGCTTCCGCGCAGCGATGGGACGGGGCCTTAAGCTCAGTCTTCGGGTAAACAGGAGTGCAAACCTCTCATGACTGCTACCTTTGTTCACGCACCCTTGGCGCAAACTGTTCTGCCTCGCCCTTCCCGAACTCGGGATCTCCTGCTGGTTCTGGGGGGAAGTTTGTTCGTAGCTGCCCTGGCTCAGGTGCGGATCCCTCTGCCCTTCACGCCGGTACCGATTACCGGGCAAACCTTTGGGGTGATGCTGGTGGGGGCAGGCTTTGGGGCACGGCTGGGCTTTCTCACGTTGCTGGTCTACCTGCTGGAAGGGATCCTGGGATTGCCCTTCTTCAGCGGTGGCGGATCCGGGCTTGGCCACTTGGCCGGGGCGACGGGGGGCTACCTGTTGGCTTTTCCCCTGGCTGCAGGGCTGATGGGTTGGTTGGTGGAGCGCTGGGGCGTGGATCGCAACCCCTGGAAGATGGCGCTGGCGATGTTGTCCTGCTCGGCTCTGATTTTTTTGCTGGGAGCCACTTGGCTAGGGGTGTGGCTGAACCAGAATGTTGAGCCCACCTCGATCTTGGCCGTCCTCAACAAGGGGGTCTTCCCTTTTATTCCAGGAGACTTGGTGAAGTGCGGACTGGCGGCAGTGCTGCTGCCCACCATCTGGCGCTGGGTGGGTCGGGAAAGGCCACCGGCAGACTCCTAGCCCACTGGGCAAGAGCAGCAACTCTAAAGACCGCTCCGGCAAAGCAGAAGGGGCCTGGGATTAGCCTCGGGTCGGAAAATCTAAAAAAAAGATAACAGCTCCGAGGATTTGGCCTTTTTTCTGAGATTCTAAAAACTGTGCTCAATGCGATGTTCAATACGGCCTATTCATGGAGCTTTTCTTTATATTGCTCTAGAGTTTTATAAGTCGCTGACTGGTCGCGGCAGAGCCCCCTTGTGGGGCTTTTTATTTTCTATCTGCCGACCGGAAAAAGTTGAACTCAACCTACTATGGTCATTCCAAGCTATAATTTGATCTCTATAGACTCCCTAAATAGACGGGAACCCCGTCAGGCAACAGACGCGCCGGATCCCAGAAACATCCTGGTGGGTAGTCATTCAGCCCTTGACGGGCACCTTCTTTTCCAGCCACTGAGCCACTTGATCTGCCAGGTCAACTCCTTCCAACTGACAGAGTTCTCGCAGCATTGTTGGGCTGGTCACGTTCACTTCGGTTAGTCGTTCCCCGATAACATCAATCCCGACAAAATACAGCTTCTCCTGCCTGAGCACCGGTGCCAAAGCCCCGCAGAGAGCCCGTTCTTTTTCGGTAATCTTGGTTTTTTCCACTCGACCGCCGGCAGCAACATTGCCCCGAAAATCGCCCTCTCCAGGGATCCGATTGACGGCGCCCAAAGGTTCTCCTTCCAGCAACAAAATGCGTTTATCTCCTGCCGCCGCCTGTGGCAAATACTCTTGCACCATCACGGGCAGCCGACCAAATTGGGTGCTCATTTCAATCAACGAGTTGAGGTTTGGATCCCCGGCATTGACCCTCAGGATCCCTTCCCCACCTTTGCCACCCAAAGGCTTGAGCACCGCCTGTCCTTCCTGTTCGACGAACTGACGCAGCAGACGCTTGTTGCTGCTGACGCGGGTGCGCGGGATCCACTCTTGAAATTGCAGGGCATAGAGCTTTTCGTTGGCCGAGCGGATCCCGGCAGGATGATTGAGCACCAGTGTGCGGCTGGGGGAGAGACGATCCAAAAGGTAAGTGGCATAGAGATAGGCCGTATCCACCGGCGGATCCTTGCGCATCCACACCGCCTGCATTTGGCTCAGGGGCAGCAGTTGCCGGTCTTTGACCTCATACCAGGGATCCGCTTGCAGATCCAACCGGATTTCCTCAAGGGATCCCCAAGTTTCCCCTTGATCCCAGTAGAGATCCGCCAGGCCCAGGCAGAAAATGCGGTGCCCCCGTTTCTGCAGAGCTTCCATCAGGGCAATGCTGGTGTCATGGCCCACCTGCAACTGAGGCAATGGATCGACAATAAAAGCTACCTGCATGGGAGGTGTGGTTCACTGACGAAAGGCTGCCCCGAGTATGCAACAAATCGGAGCCGATTGTGCTCTGCTGGCAGGCTGTTTCCACAAGAGAAGACCCCCTCTGGAAAGCTCGATGCAGAGTTGTCTTTTTAATATCCTCTTAACCTCGACAGGCGACGCAAACGTTAGCTTGATAGGTGGAATCCCCAGTTGGCCCTCAGTTCTCGGCTGGGTTGACCGGATTTCTGGCCTAACCTGTGAGGAATGCTCCATCTGTGAGTGCTCCCCCTTCTCAACCCTCAGAGCCGGTTCGCATTGAAACCACGCGGGACTTGCTGGAAGCCTTGCGTGAGGGGCGCTCCCTGGTGGGTGCCAACCTGGAGAATGCCTACCTCTCGCGGGGCCTGTTCGACCGCATTCAGATGCCCAAATCCAATTTGACGCGGGCTAACCTGCGCTCGATCAGCCTGCAGCAAGCCGACCTACGTCTGTGCAACTTTCGCCGCGCTGAGCTAGAGCGGGCCAATTTTACCGCCTCAGATCTACGGGGATCCAGCTTTAGCCAGGCTCTGGGGGACTACAGCAACTTTACCGCCGCCAAACTGGACAAAAGCAGCTTTCAGGGGGGCCGTTTCAGCCATTCCATCTTTCGCGAAGCCAGCTTGGTGGCTGCTAATCTGGCGGAGGGGAACTTTTTTGCCGCCGACTTCCGCCAGGCCAACCTATCTCGCTGCAACCTCTCCCAGGCTGCCTTGGTGAGTTGCCAGCTTCAGTTTGCCAACCTAGAACAAGCCATTTTGGTGGGGGCCAACCTACAGGATGCTCAGATTGAAAACACGCTCTTCAGTGGAGCCGATTTTACCGATGCCAAGCTCTCCGATGAGACGCGCAAGCTCTTAATCGAGCGGGCCAGCGGCACCAACGAGCTTACCCAACGGGATACCCTCAACACCTTGCTGGCGGGATTGCAGCCCAAGTCGCGTAAGCTTTTTGGCTTGCTGTGAGGTTGGAGCTGTCAGACACAACTGGGCTGAGGAGAAAGCTCAAAACCGGTTGAGGTCGATCCCGGCTTCCCGGGCCATGGCTCCTATACCCTTGGCCTTGAGAGTCTTCAAGGCTTTGGTGGAAAGGCGCAGACGAACAAACCGCTTACCCTCTTCCCACCAGATGCGCTTCCACTGCAAATTGACTTCCTGCAGGCGCTTGGTGCGCCGGTGGGAGTGGGAGATGGCAAAAGCGTTGTTGCGTTTCTTGTTGGTTAGTTGGCAGCGACGCGCCATGGGATCAAAGCAAACTCAGCCTAGCTATCGTAAGGCATCTTTTTGTTGGGCAGCAAGCTGAAGTTGACTTTGCAACTGGGCTAGCTCTGCCTTCAGTCGGTCAAAGGTTTGTTGGCAGTGGTTAACGCTTTTTAGGGGCAGCTCTTCATTTTTGGCAATGCAGGTCACCTGTACAGAGCCGTCGGCAGCCTGACGGGTGCGATCCACAAACACTTCCACCGTCACCAGTTTGGTGTGGGGATTTTTTCCGGGAGGCTCGCCGGCCACCCAGTAATCAGGGCTGCTGTGGAGGACATTGAGTTGGCAGCGCTCCAAAACGGCGCGGATCGACTCGCTGAGCTGCTCGGCTGAGCCCACAAGCTGGGTAACGCAAGAGTATCGAGCCATAGAACAGGCAAGCCACCACGGTTATCCTACCATTAAGTTTTCGGCTCCTGCAGCCAAAGGCGAACCGGCAAAATTGCGCTCAAGAGTACTCTACACCGGCTCGGTCAACCCTGCTGCGAGGAGGTGAATTACGTTAGAACATGAACAACTCCCAGGAGAGTTGCCATGTTTAGGGTCTCCTGTTTGGCTCATTCTCTTTTGCTACTGGGATCCCTGGGCCTGGGTTGGATAGGCGTGTCTTTTGCCCACGCGCAGCCCTTTCAGGCGGGCGACCTGGATGGGGATGGCCGTTTGACGGTGCAGGATCTCAACCTGTTGGGGGCCTACTTGCGGGGAGAACGGGGATTGACCGACGACCAGATCCGATCTGCCGATGTCGACCAGGATGGACGGATCACAGAAGCCGACTGGCAAGTGTTGCAGCAGCGCATTCAGGCAGCAACGGATGTGCCCACAGGACAGGTGCAGTTGGATTCCGCCTATTCGGGACAGGTGGTGGATCGGCTGACAGGGCAGCCTTTGGCCGGAGTGGAGGTGGCCATTCCAGGGGCGGGTATTTCGGTGCGCACCGATGCCCAGGGTCGGTTTCGCCTGCCAGGGCCACTACCGGCAGAAGAAATTTTGGTGGCGCGGCTGGAAAATTACTTGCCCTATTCCCAAAGTACAGGCAGCGGTCAAGCCAGCGGGGATCGGCCTTGGCAACTGCAGTTGGAGCGCTGGGATCCCAACACAACTTTGGTACTGGAGGCGAATGTCATCCGCCTGGGGGATAACCAGTACTCACCGGAATCGGCTGCCGCCGGGCAATTTTTGGGCCCTGCCAAAGGGGTGGAGATGACCCGCTCCTTCACGCTGCAACGCCTGCCTTCCCGCCCACCGGTTTTGCGGATTGGATCCCTGATTGGGTTGGATACTGCCGCCGCCTATCGGGCCGGCCAATCCCGGATCCCCAGTGCCAACATGTCTCCCATGCAGGTCATCCTGAACGGAGTGGAAGTCGAACAGATTCACCTGGGGGGAGATAACCTACAGATTCCCCTGCCGCTGCAACCTCTGCGCCTGGGCCTGAACACTGTTACCCTGCGCACTGGCAAAACCCTGATTCAGCCCCCCATGGTCACCCGTGGTCCCCAAGTGCCGATCAGCATTCCCCTTTTCGGGGGATCCCTGCACATCTCGGTGCCGGTGGGAGGTGATACAGTCATCCGGCACGGTGGAGCCTGGGTGGATCATGACGATGTGCAGTTGGCTAACGTAACCATCGAGATCCCCAAGTAAACTACCCGGCCCTGACTGCTTCGCAGTACGGGGCGGGCTTAAGGCCTCCGGCCCGCTGGCGCGAACGGTAGCCCTGCAGTTGGCAAGCCAACCACGGGCCTCTAGGCTGGTTTACGACAGCCCCAAGCTTGGCAATCATGTTGGCCCCATTCCAGTCCGCATCCCCTTCCCATCCACAGTGCCCACACTTGAACGACTTACCACTGCGATAGGATTGCGCAGGGTCGGGATGGATGTGCAAACACCGGTGGCAGGTCTGCGACGTGTAGGCAGGCGGCACCAGAATCAAGGTAACCCCTGCACGCAGAGCCTTGTATTCCAGAAACTGCCTCAGCTGGTAGAACGCCCAACTGTTGGCCCTGCGTCGCTCGGCTTTGCTGCGTGGCTGTTGATTGACCCTTTCCCGGATCCCTGTCAAGTCTTCCAGAGCAATAGCGCTGTTGGTAGCTTTTGCCCTAGAGACAATAGCTTTGGAGATGCGATGATTGACCCACGTTTTTGCTACGCAACGCTGACGCGACTGAAAGCGTCTCTCCTTGCCAGACAGCCGTTGCAGCAGTTCTCTGCATCTGCGCCGCGAACTGCGTGTGCCCTTACTGGCTTTGCGTTGGAGTACCGCCCTCAACCGGGAGTAGTGGTCTCGGACTCTGTTCAACTGCTGTCCATTCCAGTTCTTCCCCTCTGAGGTATGAGCGATATCTATCCTTCCCAAATCCACCCCGATCACCTTGTCGGTATCTTGTTGCTTGGGTGGTTTTTTCTCTACGCAAATCTGGATGTAGTAGGAGCCGTCTCTGCGCTTGACCAGAGTGGCCGATTTGGGATTGGAGCCCGCCAACTGTTCTCTCTGGTAACGGCCAATCGCCAGCTCAAAGCGTTCTCTCCCTTCAACCGTGGTCAGCGACACCGTCCAGTCTTTCTCGCGGAACGAAAAGATACGAGCGTCATAGGTCGCGAAGCCCCCCTTGTTCGCGTTAGCGTCGCGTAGCGACAACGCTTTGACGGGGCGGTTTTTCTGTCGGGCAACCTTACGGGCACCGGCCAGCCGTCTGCAGACCTGCTGGTCGCGTAAGCGGGACGTAGTCCTTGCCAAGTTACTGGACAAGCCGAACCGGGCACGGATTTCGCGGTAGCACAGAGATTGAAGTTTAACGGCGTTGGTGACTTTCTCGGGCGTGTTTTGGTTGACCCAGTTCAACGCCTGCACAAAGGCATCCAAGGTCGCGTCCAACTTTGCGGCCTGCGACTGGGACACCTTGAGCTTACAGGAGACGGTCAGGACTTGGGTCATGGTTCTATCGTAACTTCCGCATTCCTCCCGACACTGACCCTACGGGTACAGTGCGGGGCTCCTGCGATTTCTAGCTGACCCTGCTCCGTTCAATGGTTTTACGGCCCATACCGTCAGCCAATAGCTTGGACGTTGAATCCAGGTTGAGCGGGCCACGGGGCCTGTCGGTCAAGAGGAACAAGTTTGAGCCTGCTTTCGATAACTGACTCGATAACTGACTCGATATCTGATCCGTTTGCTCAACAAGGGAAATACGTTTGTCCAACGATTGGAAGCTCCCCCTTCCAACAGCCGGCATACTGCAGTTGCTGAATTGCTCCTCTTCGATGCCTCTGGGAGTTCTGGGCATCTCGATCTTCGAGAGGGATCCCTGAGGTGGCCCATGTGAGTGAGGTAAAATCCTGGCAACCGAGCAGATCGATAACCCAAACCCAGGAGAGCTGACTATGAGTATGAGTATGAATAGGGCTTCTGCCTTCCCCTTAACCTGGCTGTGGACGGGATCCCTGGCCCTGGGGGTGACGGCCCTGGTGACCCGCCAAGTGATCTGGGGGTTCTTACCTTTGGCAGCAGCCTACCCTGCCATCCGCCGCCGCGAAGAACAGCTTGGCCAAGTTCTGGAACAGACCTGGACACAGCAGCAACAGACAGCAACCCAACTGGAGACCCTGCAAGCGCGTTTCGAGGTGCTGGACGCTCGGCTCACTGCTGAACCGTCCCTTCTGCAGCAGACCTTGGCTTCCCCGGCTGAAGCCATTCAAGAGCTCGAGCAGAAAGTAAAGGTTTTGGAGCCCATCTGGGTACAGCAGCAGCAGACGGCGGCCCAACTGGAAACATTACAAGGGCGGATCGACGCCCTCGAAGCTCGGCCCACGTCTCATCTGTCCGTGCGGCAACAGCTGGCCCCCACCACCCAGGCCATCCAGCACATTCAGCAGCGGTTAAAAGCTGTGGAGCTGCGGTTGAATGCTCTGCCGGTATCCCAGCCCCAAGTGACTTTGGAGCAACTGGAGTCGGTGCAGGCGCAACTCCAACACCTGCAGCAGCTGGTGGCATCCCAGCCGAACCCTGCATCTCCCCGCAAGGCTCTGGGGGTGTTCATCGACGCGGCCAATCTCCACGCCAGCGCCCAGCAGCGGGGATCCCATCTCGACTATCCCAGTCTGCTCAGCTGGCTGGCCCAGGGCAGATCCGAGATGGAAGTGCATGTCTACAGCGGGGTAGATCGCCACAACCAAGCTCAGCATCGCTTTCTGCAGGAGTTGAGAAGGCAGGGCTATCGGGTGGTCACCAAGCCGGTGGTGATCCACGCCGACGGCAGCCGCAAAGCCAATCTGGATGGGGAGCTGATCGCGGATATGATGGCGATGTGCTCCCGCTACGAGACGGTGCTGCTGCTGAGCGGGGATGGAGATTTTGTGCCGGCCCTCAAGTACATCCGCCGCCAAGGCTGCCGGCTGGAGGTAGCCGCCTACAAGCCGAATACAAACTCGGAGCTAATTCGGATAGCCGACAAGTTCGTCGATTTGTGCGCTTGGCAGTGAACAGGAACGCTGGTGCCGCTGCCTGCAAAACAGACTCCGGCCACCGACTAAACCTTTGCAATCTCAGCGCCTGAACCTCGCTTGGATCAACCTTGTCCAAAAATTGGCATTCTCCCTGCCCTAAAAGGCAAGGATTCTTTCCCAGGCCACAGGATAATTCCTACTTCTTGGGCTACACCACCCTTGCGAGTGGTGGGGGATGCCATAACCCCGACTGCTGGGATGAACTCCCAGATACTTTTCCTGCTGACATTGCTCTTGCTAACACTGCGCCATACTCAAGTTGGCGGAGTTCAACCAACAGCGTAGCACGAAGCCGCCCTTGCCGCGTCAGCGGGCTGTAGGCCTTAGGGCAGGGCTTGCAACCCAGTTTTCTTGGTCAACTTAACCCCAATTGGAGAGTCCAGATGTCAACGCAACTCACACAGCGGTTTGTGCAGGCAATGCACTATGCCCATCGCTGGCATGCTTCTCAGACCCGCAAGGGAACCGGGATCCCTTACCTCAGCCATCTGTTGGCCGTAGCAGCCATCGCCCTGGAGCATGGGGCGGATGAAGATGAAGCGATTGCCGCTCTGCTCCACGACAGCCTAGAGGACGGCCCCCACAACACAGGCGAGCCCCGCGCCCAAATCGAGCAACAGATCCGGGAGCACTTTGGAGAACGGGTGCTGCAGATCATCCTGGGATGTACGGATACCGAAAGCGATGGCTCCCGAGGCGAGCCCAAAGAAAACTGGAAAGAGCGCAAAACCGCCTACCTGAAGCACCTGGAAACGGCAAATGCCTCGGTTTTGTTGGTGGCCGCCTCTGACAAGCTGCACAACGCCCGCTGCATCTTGCGGGATTTTCGCCAACTGGGGGATGAACTCTGGCAGCGGTTTTCCGCCGGAAAAGAGGGATCCCTGTGGTATTACCGATCGTTGGCAGAGATTCTGAGGCGACGGCTGCCCGGCAATCTATCGGCGGAGCTTCAAGAGCTGGTGGCTGAGTTGCAATGCCAAGCTGGAGCGGTAATGCCTTGACAGAGACAAGCAGGGCTGAAGAAAATGCTGAGGGCAGCCCTATTCATCACACTTTTTGGGTCACGCACCTATGGTTCTCGCTGTTGGCACCCCTGCTCCTGGGTTTAACACCACTGACACCCAAGGCAACCAGGTTTCGCTGGCTGATTTTGCCGGCAAAACCGTTGTCCTCTATTTTTACCCCAAAGACGACACCCCCGGCTGTACCAAAGAAGCCTGTGGATTCCGCGACGCCTACGCCGACTACCAAAGCAAGGACGTGGTGGTGCTGGGGGTGAGCATGGACGACCAAGCTTCTCACCAAAAGTTCACCGAAAAGTACAACTTGCCTTTCCCCCTACTGGTGGATAGCAGTGGGGTGATTACCCGCGCCTACGATGTGGATGGGGGCGGCTATGCCAAGCGGGTGACCTACGTCATTGATGGCGAGGGCAAAATTGCCAAGGTCTACCAGAACATCAATACCGAAACCCATGCCCGCGATATTTTGGCGGATTTGGGTTTGTAGAAACGCTGCCTCTTTTCAGTACTCCTCGCTAGATCCCGGCCTTTGCGCATGAACGACGACATTCCGGTCGCCCGTCGCCAGTCCACTCCGGCGAAAAAAGCGCAAAGTTCGGTGCCTGCCCTGAGGTCCCGTCTAGTCTTGGGCCTGGTGCTGGTTGGGCTAGTGCTCCTGGCGGGTTGGGGGATAGAGAAGTTACCGGGATCCCAGCAGGCGGCGGATCCCCAAGTTCTGGAGGAAGCCGGTCAGCCCCCTCTGCCGCAGCCAACTGTGCAGAATGGGCGACCTTCTCTGTTGGGGCACTATGCCTATTCCGAAGCCCCTGCAGACAGCTTGCGGGTGGTGGGCAGCTACCGTGGTCGAGAGGTGCGCCTGCGCCAGGCGGCTGCCGAAAGTTACCTTCGCATGAGCGAAGCAGCTCAAGCTGCCGGGATCCGCCTTGTCCCCATTTCGGGGTTTCGCTCCATTGCGGATCAGGAATTCTTGTTTTTTCAATTGGCCCAATCCCGAGCCTTGCGACCCGAGGAACGAGCTGCTGTCAGTGCTCCCCCTGGCTACAGCGAGCACCACACTGGCTATGCCATCGACCTTGGGGATGCCGGGTTTCCGCAGTGGGATACTCAAGAAGCCTTTGAGACCACCCCGGCCTTCCGGTGGCTGCAGAGCAACGCGGCCCGCTTTGGCTTTGAGCTGTCTTTCCCCAGAAACAACCCTCAGGGGGTAAGCTACGAGCCCTGGCACTGGCGCTTTGTGGGCGACCGTGACAGCCTGGAGACCTTCTACGCTCCCCAAATCAAACCATTCCCAAATCAGCCCAATCAAACCGAGACCCCTACTCTCCCGTCTTCCAGAGGGAGAAGAGCTGGGAGTGAGGGCTGACTCCTTTGGGGAGAGAGGAAAGGGGGAGCTCCTTGGGACTACCGTCACGGCCCTCTCCCTTGCAGGGATCTCATTCCCCTCTTGAATGGGTTCACAAGCCTAAGCAAGCGGATGACGCGATTCGAACGCGCGACCGTCTCGTTGGCAACGAGAAGCTCTACCACTGAGCTACATCCGCGTCGGGAAATTTATGATGGCAAGTTTTGCGGTGGTTTGTCAAGTCAGGGATCCCCGGCGCATTTTGTTCCAGAATGAGAGAAGTTTATCTTTCTTTGCAGTTGCGCAAAGTCTGGGCGGGATCCCGGGCAGCGCCTGTTTGAGGGTATTGCTATGCGGGTAGCCATTATCGGGGCAGGATTGGCCGGGTTGGTGACGGCAGTCGATTTGGTTGAAGCAGGACACGAGGTGCAGCTCTACGAGGCGCGGCCTTTTGTCGGCGGCAAGGTGGGATCCTGGCAGGATGCCGATGGCAACCACATCGAGATGGGGCTGCACGTTTTTTTCTGCAACTACAGCAACTTGTTTGCCCTGATGAAAAAGGTGGGGGCCTACGAGAACCTGCTGCCCAAGCAACACACCCACACCTTTGTCAACCGAGGTGGGCAAACGGCCAGTCTGGATTTTCGCTTTCCCCTGGGGGCGCCTTTCAACGGCCTCAAAGCTTTTTTCACCACCGAGCAGCTCTCTTGGGCGGACAAGCTGCGCAACGCCTTGGCGCTGGGCACCAGCCCTTTGATTCGCGGCTTGCTGGACTATGAAGGGGCAATGCGGCAAATTCGCGCCTTGGATCGGATGAGCTTTGCCGATTGGTTTCGGCGGCATGGGGGATCCGAAGGTAGCCTGAAGCGGATGTGGAACCCGATTGCCTATGCCTTGGGCTTTATCGATACAGAGCAGATTTCTGCCCGCTGCATGCTGACGATCTTTCAGATGTTTGCCAGCAAAACAGAGGCCTCCAAGCTCAATTTCCTCAAGGGATCCCCGGACACCTATCTCACTCAGCCTATCGTCCGCTACATCCAAGCCCGTGGGGGCCAGATCCACACCCGCAGAGGGGTCAGCCGCATTGAAGTGAGCGACTCCTCTCCCTACCCCGTGACCGGCTTGCTCTTGACTAATGGAGAGCGGGTAGAGGCAGATGTGTACGTGTGCGCAGCGGCAGTGGAAGGGGCCAAACGGCTGATCCCGGAAGTATGGCGGCAGTGGCCTCAGTTCGACAACCTCTACAAGCTGGAATCCGTACCGGTGGCCACGGTGCAGTTGCGCTTCGATGGCTGGGTGACGGAGCTGAACCCCCAAGGCCAGGCCAAGCGAGCCAGCCAACACCCAGAGGCTCTGGGTATCGACAATCTCCTCTACACCGCCGATGCCGATTTTTCCTGCTTTGCCGATCTGGCCCTCACCAGCCCCGCCGACTACTACAAGCCGGGCCAGGGATCTCTATTACAATGCGTGCTCACGCCGGGGGATCCCTTCATTTCCATGCCCAACGAGCAAATTGCCCAGCACGTGTTGCACCAAGTCCACGAGCTGTTTCCTTCATCCCGGCAACTGAACATGACCTGGTACAGCGTGGTGAAACTGGCCCACTCCCTCTATCGAGAAGCGCCGGGCATGGATCCCTATCGCCCACAGCAAAAGACCCCAATACCCAACTTCTTTTTTGCCGGCAGCTACACCGCCCAAGACTACATCGACAGCATGGAAGGGGCCACCCTCTCCGGCCACCTGGCTGCTCAGGCCATTCTGGCTGCCCACAGGGATCCCTGATAGGAGCATGACTCTAGTCAATAATAAGCTCAACTATACTGAAAATAATGTATAATATGTTCAGTACGGATTACTACCAGTTGATCTTTCTGTTTACTTTCGAGTCTGCCAACATGGTAGCCAAAGCAAAGCAGAAAATTGGTAGTAAGACGACACGGAAACTGCGCTTTGGGTATTCTACTCAAAGCTTTGCGGGATACCGCCATTCTGGTTGGAAACAAACAGAATGCTATCGCTGCATAGTTGAACAGTGATGTTCAGCAGTATTCAGCGTAAATGTATCAGGACTTAAAACCGGCTTAAAACCGTCGTGAAGCCGCTTGCCAACTCCAAACTGCTGTCTCCTTTTATGGAAGAAGGGGACTTTTGCTGTGGGAAAAGAGCTGGAAGTGAGCGCAACATAGCAATGGGGAGCTGGAACAGGCTCCGCTCGCAGCTCTGGAAACCCGCAGTTTATGGCTCGACTGGAAGATCTCACCCCTGGCGCCAAGGTCAAAGGGATCCTGCCCAATCAAACCGTTGCCATCGTGAGTGTGAGGTGGTACGGCAGCAGCACCATCGAGGCCATCTACAAAGACACTCAGGGGCGTCTCCATTCAGAGCTTCTGTTTCGGGATAAAGAGCCAACCCTAGAGGTGGTAGCCGAGGGATCCCTTGGCAACTTCGAGGGAGACGGCGCCTTATTTCGCCTAGCTTCAGAGGCCTATCGGATTCGGCTGGCGCACCTGTTTGATCCCTTGCTGGCCGTTCACACCTCTCTGGTAGAACCCCTGCCCCACCAGATCAGCGCCGTCTATGGGGAAATGCTCACGCGGCAGCCGCTGCGGTTTTTGCTGGCCGATGACCCAGGTGCCGGCAAAACCATCATGGCAGGGCTTTTGGTTAGAGAGCTATTGATTCGAGGTGACTTGCACCGCTGTCTCATCGTTTGCCCGGGGAGTCTAACGCTGCAGTGGCAAGATGAGATGGTGCAAAAGTTTCATTTGCCCTTTGAGATCTTGACCAACGATCGCATTCAAGCCGCCCGAACTGGCAACCCTTTCCTGGAGATACCTCTTCTCATTGCCCGCCTCGATAAGCTCAGCCGAGATGAGGCCCTGCAGGAGAAACTGAGGCAAACTGATTGGGATCTGGTTATTGTTGATGAGGCCCACAAACTCTCCGCATCCTTCTTTGGGGGAGAAATCAAAGAAACCAAGCGTTACAAGCTGGGCAAGTTGCTCTCGCAGCTAACACGCCACTTTTTACTGATGACAGCCACTCCCCACAACGGTAGAGAAGAAGACTTTCAGCTTTTTTTGGCTTTGCTGGATGGGGATCGCTTTGAGGGGAGATTCCGAGATGGAGTTCATACCTGTGATGCCTCGGATTTGATGCGGCGGCTGGTGAAAGAAGACCTGCTCAAGTTCGATGGCAAGCCTCTCTTTCCCGAACGGCGAGCTTACACCGTCCAGTACGTCTTGTCTGACCTGGAAGCCAGGCTCTATAAGGAAGTGACCGATTACGTGCGCGAAGAGTTTAACCGCGCGGAAGCTTTAGAGCAAGGTAGCCGCAAAAGGACGGTCGGTTTTGCTTTAACCATCCTGCAACGTCGGCTAGCCTCTTCTCCAGAAGCGATCTACCAATCCTTGCTGCGAAGACGAGAGAGACTGCAGCGGAAGCTAAAGGAAGAACAATTGCGCAGCCGGGGAGACAACCTTGCTTTTACCACTTCCCTGCTAGACGAAGAAGGCTGGGATGAGGATTTTGAAGACTGCCCTGCTGAAGAGCGGGAACCGCGAGAAGAAGAGCTGGTAGATCAGGCAACTGCCGCCCGCACAATTGTCGAGCTGCAGGCAGAAATTCAGCGGCTGCAGGAGCTGGAAAAATTAGCCTTGCAAGTGAGACGTAGCGGCAAAGACCGCAAGTGGGAGGAGCTATCGAAACTCTTGCAAAATCAGGGGGAGATGTTTGATGCCGGCGGACATCGGCGCAAGTTGGTTATCTTCACCGAACATCGAGATACCCTCAACTATCTGGCTGACCGAGTGGGGAACTTGCTGGGCCAACCGGAAGCGGTGATCACCATTCACGGCAGCATGGGTCGAGAAGAGCGCAAAAAAGCCGAGGAAGCCTTTAAACAGGATCCCGCCGTTCAAGTACTCATTGCTACCGATGCTGCGGGAGAAGGGATCAACCTTCAACGGGCCCACCTGATGGTGAACTACGACCTGCCTTGGAACCCCAACCGCCTGGAGCAGCGCTTTGGGAGAATTCACCGCATTGGTCAAACCGAGGTCTGCCACCTGTGGAACCTAGTGGCCGAGGAAACGCGGGAAGGAGATGTCTACTTGGCTTTGCTGAAAAAAATAGAAATCGAGCAAAGGGCCTTGGGGGGCAAGGTCTTCGATGTCCTGGGCAAAGCGATTGCCGGTCAAGAACTGCGAGAGCTGCTGATCGAGGCCATTCGCTACGGGGATCGTCCAGAGGTCAAGGCCCGACTCAATCAAGTGATTGCAGATCGCCTAGACCACGAGCGGCTCAGGGAACTCCTGGCAGAACGCGCCCTGGCCCACGACTCGATGGATACGACCAAAGTGCAGCAAATCCGGGCGGAAATGGAGCGAGCCGAGGCCCGCAAGCTCCAGCCTCATTTCATTGCCTCCTTCTTCCTAGAAGCTTTTCAACGCTTGGGTGGCACCATTCGAGAGCGGGAACCCAAACGCTATGAAATTACCCATGTGCCGGCAGCAATTCGCAATCGCGACCGCCAGATTGGGTTGGGCGCACCCATCTTAAAAAAATACGAGCGGATTACCTTTAACAAAAACCTCATCAGCGTCCCCAACAAGCCCCCGGCAGAGTTCATCTGCCCAGGCCATCCCCTGCTGGATGCCACTCTGGACTTGGTTTTGGAGCAACACCGAGATTTGCTCAGACAGGGATCCATCCTCGTCGATGAAAACGATCCCGGCGAAACACCACGGATACTGGTGTACCTAGAGCATGCCCTTCAGGATGGGCGCCTAGACCGAAATGGCCAGCGACGGGTTATCTCCCGACGGATGCAATATGTGGAGATCTTTCTCCCCGCTCCCCAAGGGCTAGGAGGAGGAGAGAGCGTCAGGGTAAGAAGCGCCGGCTATGCTCCCTACTTGGACTACCGGCCCCTAACTCCCGCAGAGCGCGACCTTGTGAAAGCGAAAGCTGGATCCCACATCCCCCAGCTCTCGGCTTCAGAGGTAGAAAGCCAAGCCATCGCTTACGCCATTGAGCGTTTAGTTCCCCAGCATTTCCAGGAAATCAAAGCTCAGCGGGAAGAATTGATCAACAAGACGGAGCTGGCTGTTAAAGATCGCCTCACCCGAGAAATTAACTACTGGGATCATCAAGCTGCACAGTTGCGGCTGCAAGAGCAAGCCGGCAGGCCCAACGCCAAGCTCAACTCTGCCAAGGCTCAGCAGCGGGCGGATGAGTTGGCGGATCGCCTTCAGAAGCGCCTATCGGAGTTGGAGCAGGAGCGCCAGCTATCCTCCTTGCCGCCGGTGGTAACCGGGAAAGCCTTGGTGATCCCCATCGGACTGCTGCAGCGGCTACAGGGCAAGCGAGGGTCAACCCCTACCACCTTTGCCCGCGAAACCCGGCGAGTAGAACAAGCAGCAATGGCTGCCGTTATGGCCATAGAGCGGGCGTTGGGCTACGAACCTCGTGATGTCAGCGCTGAAAACCTGGGCTATGATATCGAATCCGCTGGAAGGGAAGGCCTTCGCTTCATTGAAGTCAAAGGCAGAGTTGAGGGAGCAAAGACGGTAACCGTTACCAAAAATGAAATCTTGACAGCTCTCAACAAACCCGACCATTTCATCCTGGCTTTGGTAGAAGTGCCAGCCGATCCCGCCTTTCCAGAAGGGGATGCCTTCAGGGTAAAGACCCCTGCAGGCACCTACACCGTGCCGGGCGAAGGCTGCCAGGTGCGGTATGTGCGGCGGCCTTTTCAACGGGAGCCGGATTTTGGGGCCAGTAGCGTCAACTATGATTGGAAAGAATTGTGGAATCGAGGAAGGGATCCCAAATAGATACTAACTTTCATTGGTAGGATGAATTCATGCTACTGGAATTGCGGCAAATCCATGTTCCAGCAGGTCAGCGAGTTGTCTTGCAGCCCAACATGGCTTGTCCAAAATCAAGATGCCTTAGCTTGTGGGGGCGTGGGGTAGCTAAGCCCCGCACTGTACCCGTAGTGTCAGTGTCGGGATACAGATACCCCCACATGATGTATGATGGGAGTAGTTGTATAAAACGGCGTTGCCGGAATCTGGTACAACTACGCGGTAGGGCATTCCGTGTCTGCGCGTGGAGGGTTCTTGCGAAGGCTCCCCGATGAAGCGCGAAGCCCACGCTGTACCTGTAGGGTCAGTGATGGGAGTATGTCACTTGTTCTTGAACAGGCTGGAGCCATCTTTTCGTTGAGCCCGCCTTCCCCTCAGACTAAACTCTAAACTGCAGCCTGTTTAACCCGAGTAAACTACCCGACACCAACCGCTAGGCGGTACGAAGCGGGCTTTTAGTAGCCCTGCAGTTAGCAAGCCAACCACGTTCGCGAAGCGAGCCGTAGGCTTGACCTCTGGGGTGGTTTACAGCACCCCCAAAGCGCTACGCGCCACCATAGGTGAACGACCGTTACCAGTGCCTTAAACAACCGTTTCTGGTGTCCGCAGTATTATTATAGCATTCCTCCCGACACCGACCCTACGGGTACAGTGCGGGGCTCCTGCAATTTCTAGCTGACCTTTGTCTAATGAGCCGCCGCAAGAAGCTGATTGAAGTTGCCCTGCCCCTCGAAGCCATCAATCTGGAATCGGCTCGCGAGAAATCCATCCGCCATGGTCACCCCAGCACCCTACATCTCTGGTGGGCGCGGCGACCCCTAGCAGCCTGTCGGGCAGTGCTCTGGGCTTCCCTGGTCGATGACCCTTCCAGTTGGCCGGACAAGTTCCCCACCGAGGCCGACCAAGAGCGAGAGCGGCAGCGGCTGTTCAACATCCTGGGCCGCATAGAGATCGAACAGGGGAAGCGGGTCGTGCGGGGTCTGGTGTCCTGGGATGACGTGAACGATCCCAACTCCGGCGTGCTGGAGGCAGCGCAGCGAGAAATTGCCCGATGTCTGGCCTGGGATCGAGGAGAAGAGCCCCCTACGGATCCGGCAGCAGTTAGAGAATACATCGCCAAGTACGCGCCGCCCGTTTACGATCCCTTTGCCGGTGGCGGATCCATCCCGTTGGAAGCGCAGCGCTTGGGGTTAGAGGCCCATGCCAGCGATCTCAACCCGGTGGCGGTGCTGATCAACAAGGCATTGATCGAGATTCCACCGAAGTTTAAGGACAAAGCCCCCATCAACCCTGAAGATCGGGCTAAGAAGCATATCTCAGCCTGGCGGGGTGCCCAAGGATTGGCAGCAGACGTCCGCTATTACGGGGCTTGGATGCGGAAACAAGCCTTTGAACGCATTGGACATCTCTATCCTCCCTGTTCAAACCCCTTAGGCACAGAGGAGTTGACGGTGATTGCCTGGTTGTGGGCGCGGACGGTGACCTGTCCAAATCCAGCCTGCCGCTGTCAGATGCCGTTGGTGCGATCGTTTCAGCTTTCGACGAAGAAGGGGAAAGAGGCTTGGGTAGAGCCGGTGGTGGTGAATGGGGGAGAGAGCGCTTCTGCTCCCTCAATCCGGTTTGTGGTCAAGTCAGGTAAGGGTCAAGCGCCGGAGGGAACCGCAGGCCGCAGAGGGGCACGCTGCATTGCCTGCGGAACACCTGTACCACTGGAGTACATCCGCAAAGAGGGTCAGGCCGGACGCATGGGATCCCAGATGATGGCCATAGTGGCAGAGGGACCAAACGGCAGAGTGTACCTGGATCCCACCCCAGAGCACGAGGCAATTGCCAATTCGGCTCAACCCAGTTGGAAACCGGATACTGAGTTATCCACTCATCCGCAGTACATGGCTGCCCCCCGCTACGGCATGACAAAACATGCCGACCTCTTCACCCCCCGGCAACTGGTGGCCCTCACCACTTTCAGCGACTTGGTGGCGGAAGCACGGGAAAAGGCCATCGCCGATGCCAAGGTGCTACGCACCGCTGACGCGACTGCTGCCGGACTACCCAATGACGATGTGCCCCTGGCTGAGGGCGGCACAGGCGCAAGGGCCTACGGAGAGGCGATTAGCGTTTATTTGGCGTTTGCTGTTAGTAAAGCAGTTGATGCTAATTCAGCACTGGTCAGTTGGCGAAACAGCGTAGAAGCGACACGTAACACGTTTGCCAGACAAGCCCTTCCAATGATATGGGATTTCACGGAAGCTAATCTATTTAGCTCTTCTTGCGGAAACTGGACTGACACAGGAGTTGCCTGGATTGTTGAGGCTTTATCCAAGCTAGACTCTCCCCTTCAATCCGAAGTTACCCAACACGACGCAACAGCTCCTCACCCCCAGGACACCACCCCCAAACTCATCTCCACGGACCCGCCCTACTATGATTCCGTGCCCTATGCCGATCTGTCGGATTTCTTCTATGTTTGGCTGCGGCGCTCCCTTGTCCCTGTCTATCCCACCATTTTCAATACCGTTTTAGTCCCCAAAGCTCAAGAAATGGTTGCTGATCATTTCCGACATGGCAGCAAGGAAAGGGCTAAGGAATTTTTTGAAGCCAGCCTAATCAAAGTTTTCCAGCGTGTTAACCGTCTGAATCATCCCGATTATCCCGTTACAGTTTACTACGCTCTCAAGCAAACGGAAGAAGACTCCTCATCCCCCGATTCTCTCTCCCAAGTGGAGCAAGGGGAAGAAGATGAGGATATAGACGATCCAGTTCCCCTCTCCCCCTCTGGGAGAAGGGCTAGGGGTGTTCGCGTTAGCGGCACAGAACCCATGGGCAGAGTCTCTACCGGTTGGGAAACGATTCTGGAAGGACTGATTCAATCCAACTTCAGCATTGATGGCACTTGGCCGATGAGAACAGAAAGAGAAGCCAGAACCCGCAATATTGGTTCCAACGCTCTCGCTTCCTCGATTGTCCTCGTCTGTCGTCCCCGCCCCGCCGATGCGCCCAAGGCTACCCGTCGCCAATTCCTTGCCGAACTGAAGCGCGAACTGCCTGAGGCTCTCAAGCTTCTGCAGCAGGGCAGCATTGCGCCTGTGGACTTGGCCCAAGCCAGCATCGGCCCCGGCATGGCCATCTATTCCCGCTACGCTGCAGTTTTGGAAAGCGATGGCTCGCCCCTGACCGTCCGCACTGCCCTGCAACTGATCAACCAGTACCTAGATGAATATCTCAGCGAACAAGAAGGGGAACTCGATGAGGGCAGCCGCTGGGCCACCACTTGGTTTGCCCAATATCAATTTGAGCCAGGCCCCTACGGGGAAGCAGAAGTCCTCAGCAAGGCCAGAAACGTCAGCATTGAGTCCCTTGAGGAACTTGGGATCCTAGAAGCCAAGGCCGGCAAGGTGCGGTTGTTGAGAAGAGAGGAAATAGCCCAGAGAAAAGAAAAGGGAGCAGATTCCCTCTCCTTGCTCCTTGCTTCCTCCGCCTGGCTCATCACCCAGACCCTCATCCACACCCTCGATCAGAAAGGGGAAATGGGAGCCGCCGCTCTCCTGGCTGCCTTGGGAGATAGAGGTGCGGTTGCCCGCGATCTGGCCTATCGGCTCTATACCCTCTGCGAAAAGAAAGGCTGGACTCAAGAAGCCCTAGCCTATAACACTCTCGTCATTGCCTGGCCGGAAATTAACCGGCTAGCATCCGAAATGAAGAAAAAGCAGCATGATCCTTTCCAGCCCAGCTTGCTTTAGCCCCCTACCTCTGGGGGAAGCAAAGCCTAAAAGACCTCAGCTAGAAATCGCAGGAGCCCCGCACTGTACCCGTAGGGTCAGTGCCGGGAGGAATGCGCTTTGATGAAGTACAATGAACTTATGAGCCAAGTCCTGACCATATCCTGTAAGCTCAAGGTGTCCCCGTCGCAAGCCGCCAAATTGGACGCGACTTTGGAGGCTTTTGGCCAAGCCTTGAACTGGGTCAACCAGAACACGCCGGAGAAGATCGTCAACGCGGTCAAGCTGCAATCCCTTTGCTACTACGAGATTCGAGCCCGGTTTGGCTTGTCCAGTAACTTGGCTCAACAGGTGTGCAGACGGGTAGCGGGTTCCCGCAAAGTGGCTAAGCAGAAAAAGCGTCCCGTCAAGGAGTTTAAGAGCGGCTTTGTTACCTACGACGCACGTATCTTTTCATTCCGCGAGAAAGACTGGACGGTGTCGCTGACCACGGTTGAAGGGAGAGAACGCTTTGAGCTAGCCATTGGTAACTACCAGAGGGGAATGCTGGCTGGCTCTAACCCCAAATCGGCCACCCTAGTCCAGCGGAAGGATGGCTCCCACTACATCCAGATTTGCGTAGAGAAAAAACCACCCAAGCAACAAGATACCGACAAGGTGATCGGGGTGGACTTGGGAAGGACAGATATTGCCCATACATCGGAAGGAGATAACTGGAATGGACAGCAGTTGAACAGAGTCCGCGACCACTACTCCCGGTTGAGGGCGGTACTCCAACGCAAAGCCAGTAAGGGCACACGCAGTTCGCGGCGCAGATGCCGTCAACTGTTGCAACGGCTGTCTGGCAAGGAGAGACGCTTTCAAGTGTGGGTCAATCATCGCATCTCCAAAGCTATTGTCTCTAGGGCAAAAGCTACCAACAGCGCTATTGCCCTGGAAGACCTGACAGGGATCCGGGAAAGGGTCAATCAACAGCCACGCAGCAAAACCGAAAGGCGCAGGGCCAACAGTTGGGCGTTCTACCAGCTACGCCAGTTTCTGGAATACAAGGCGAGGGCTGCAGGGGTTTCTCTGATTCTTGTGCCGCCTGCTTACACGTCGCAGACCTGTCACCGGTGCTTACACATCCACCCTGAGCAGGGCAAGTCCTACCGCAGTGGCAAGTCGTTCAAGTGTGGGCACTGTGGATGGGAAGGAGATGCGGATTTGAATGGTGCGAATGTGATTGCGCTTTTGGGGGCTGTCGTAAACCAGCCTAGAGGTTCGGGCCTGTTTTGTTCTCTGGTAGAGCAGAGCAGGCTCAGGGCTACTGAAAGCCCGCTCCGTACCACTTAGCGGTCGCAGCCGGGTAGTTTACAGATTTCTATCCTTACACCCAACCAGACGATGGTCACCCTCCAGCTTCGACAACTCACCATCCCACCCGGCCAGCGCCTGCTGATTCACAATCTGAATTGGTTAGACTTTGAAGCCATCCTAGATGAGCTGGGCGAAAAGCGAGCCAGCCGCATTGCCTACAGCGATGGGATATTGGAAATCAGAATGCCCTCACCCAAGCATGAGCGAGAAAAATCCATCATTGGAGACATTGTCAAAATCTTGCTAGAGGAACTGGAAGTTGACTGCGAATGTTTTGGGTCAGCTACCTTCAAACAGCAAGCAATGAACTACGGGATCGAACCTGATGAATGCTTCTATATCCAAAATCACCAGGCCGTGATTGGCAAAGATCGGCTGGATCTATCTGTTGACCCGCCTCCGGATCTGGCCATCGAAGTGGATGTTACTTCCAAAACCCAGATTGAGGCTTACACCCGCCTAGGAGTGCCCGAACTTTGGGTTTATCAAGGCAACCAGCTAACCATCTACATCCTGCAATCCGGCCAATATCAGGCTTCTGCCACCAGCCCAACCTTTCCTCAGCTACCGATTTTAGAGTGGGTGCCAGAAGTCTTGGCCCAAAGTCGAGATCTGGGTAGAAGTCCAGCCCTTCGTGCCCTTCGCCAAAAAATACGCTCCATCTTAGGGAATTAATACGAGCCATAGGCCACGTACTCTGAGAGTTTTGCCCAAAGAAGATGATGCTTGCCCTCAACCTGCAACCGGCTTTGAATTTAACCGATGAAGTTTTCGAACAGCTTTGCCGGCAAAATCCTGAGCTGCGCCTGGAACGCACTGCCCAAGGAGAACTGATTGCCATGGCCCCTGCAGGCAGCGAAAGCAGCCGTCAAAACTTGAGCCTCAGCGCCCAGCTCTGGCGGTGGAACCGGCAAACCCAGCTTGGTGTAGCCTTTGACTCCTCTGCAGGTTTTGCCCTGCCGAATGGGGCCATCCGCTCTCCCGATGCCGCTTGGATTGCCAAAGAGCGCTGGCAGCAGCTTACCCCAGAGCAGCGCCGTCGCTTTGCTCCTCTTTGCCCTGACTTTGTGCTGGAACTAAAGTCTCCTACTGACGAGCTGGCTATCCTTCAGGCCAAGCTGCAGGAGTACCTGGACAACGGATCCCAACTGGGCTGGTTAATTGACCCAGAAAAGGGCCAAGTTTACGTCTATCGCCCAGGTCAGCCGGTACAGGTTTTGGAGCGACCTGCTAGTTTGTCTGGGGATCCGGTTCTCCCTGGCTTTGTTGTGGATCTCACTTTAATCTGGGAGTAGCGCCCCCGGGCCCTGAGTTGCTCTGCAGGCAAAGCTTATGATTGCCCTCAACCTGCAACCGGCCTTGAATTTAACCGATGAAGTTTTCGAACAGCTTTGCCGGCAAAATCCTGAGCTGCGCCTGGAACGCACTGCCCAAGGAGAACTGATTGCCATGGCCCCTGCAGGCAGCGAAACTGGATTCCGCAATGCCGACCTGCTGGGCCAACTGTGGCAGTGGAATCGAGGCAAGAACTTAGGTTTTGTCTTTGACTCTTCCGCGGGCTTTGCCCTGCCGAATGGGGCCATCCGCTCTCCCGATGCCGCTTGGATTGCCAAAGAGCGCTGGCAGCAGCTTACCCCGGAGCAGCGTCGTCGCTTTGCTCCTCTTTGCCCCGACTTTGTGCTGGAACTGAAGTCCCCCACTGACGAGCTGGCTATCCTTCAGGCCAAGCTGCAGGAGTACCTAGACAACGGATCCCAACTGGGCTGGCTGATCGATCCAGAAAGCCAGCGGGTTTACGTCTACCGCCCAGGTCAGCTGGTGCAAGTTTTGGAGCGGCCTACTAGCTTGTCTGGGGATCCGGTTCTCCCTGGCTTTGTTGTGGATCTCACTTTAATCTGGAAATAATCGACCCACCCCCTAACTTCAATTTCATTCAATCACTTATGGCTATCAGCAACCACGAACGAGTTGGACGCGCCCTCAACCTTCTGCGGCAGGGGCTTTATCCTTTTGTCGTGCGGGAGATGCAAGCCTTCCATGGAGAGAAGTGGCTGACAGTTGTCGCCGACAACCTGCCCGAGAGCTCTCCCAAATTCAAAAGTCCTGAGCAGATCCTGGAGGAAGATGTTTTGGCGCTGCTGACTCTCATGTGGGAGCAGTGGAACACCGTCTTCAGGCAAACTCTGGGACAAGCGGAGCGCACCCTAGTCAGCGAGCTGCGCAATACCCGCAACACCTGGGCCCACACCTGCACTTTTGGTTTTGACGATGCCTATCGCGCCCTCGATAGCGTTGCCCGACTGCTGAGCGCCATTGCTGCCCCCCAAGCTGCCGAAGTTGAAAAACAAAAACAAGAGCTACTGCGACTGCGCTTCGAAGAACAGGCCAAGCGGGAAAGCCGTCGCGCTATGGGATCCCCTACAGAAGGTCAGCCCCAGGCTGGCCTCAAGCCCTGGCGCGAGGTTGCCACTCCCCACCCCGATGTGGCTTCAGGTCGCTTCCAACAAGCCGAATTTGCCGCCGATCTTTGGGAAGTCTACCTGGGCGAAGGTTCGGATGAGTACCGGGATCCCGTCGAGTTCTACCGCCGCACCTACCTTACCGAGGGATTGCAACAACTGCTCACCAATGCCCTGAAGCGCCTCAGCGGCCAAGGGGGGGATCCCGTGATAGAGTTGCAGACCAACTTTGGCGGCGGCAAAACCCACGCCATGCTTGCCCTCTACCACCTCTTTGGAAGAGGGGCTAGGGGTGAGGGCCCCCTACCCGGCACAGAGTCTCTTCTCCAAGCCGTCGGCCTGCAGAGACCACCTCAAAACGTCAGGATAGCCGTCCTGGTGGGGAACAAGCTCCAGCCCAGCGGCATTCCCTCCTACAAGCCTGGGCACGCCCAGCAAAACCGCCCCCTGATCCGCACCCTTTGGGGGGAGTTGGCCTGGCAACTGGGAGGTGCCGAAGGCTATGCGCGGGTGCAGCAGGCCGACGCAACTTCCACCAACCCCGGCGATGCGCTTAAAGTCTTGTTCAACCGCTATGCCCCTTGCCTGATCCTAATCGATGAGTGGGTGGCCTATGCTCGCCAACTCCACGACAGCCCTGACCTAGCCGGCGGCAGTTTCGACACCCAGTTTACCTTTGCCCAAACCCTGAGCGAATCGGCCAAGAACGCAAAAGATACACTGCTGGTGGTGAGCCTTCCTTCTTCGGATATCGAAATTGGCGGGGAGCGGGGCAAAGAAGCTCTGGTTCGCCTGAGAAATGCCATTGGCCGGGTGGAATCCCCTTGGCGGCCCGCGAGCGCTGAAGAAAGCTTTGAAATTGTCCGCCGCCGCCTGTTTCAGCCCCTCACCAATCCCGAGCTATTTGTGCAGCGGGATGCCGTGGTGAAAGCGTTCATGGATCTCTATCGCAGCCAAAGCCAGGAATTTCCCAGCGAGTGCAAAGAAAGTGACTACGAACGCCGCCTCAAGGCTGCTTATCCCATTCATCCAGAGCTGTTTGACCGCCTTTACTCCGACTGGTCTACTCTCGACAAGTTTCAACGCACCCGCGGTGTGCTACGGCTGATGGCCAGGGTCATCCACACCCTCTGGGAGCGAAATGACCGCAGCCTGATGATCCTGCCCGCCCACATCCCCATGGACGATCAACAGGTACAAGCAGAGCTGACCCGCTACCTAGACGACAACTGGCTGCCGGTAATCGACAAAGACGTGGATGGCCCCACTTCCCTGCCCCTGACTCTCGACCGAGATCACCCCAACCTGGGCCGGTATTCCGCCTGTCGCCGGGTTGCCCGCACCATCTACATGGGATCCGCCCCCACCCTGCGGGCCGCCAACCGCGGCATTGAGGAGCGCCGCATCAAGCTGGGCTGCGTGCAACCGGGAGAACACCCCATCACCTTCGGCGATGCCCTGCGGCGGCTATCCGACCAGGCAACTTACCTATACGGAGATGGCAGTCGCTACTGGATTTCCACCCAGCCCAACGTCAACCGCACTGCTCAGGAGCGAGCCGAGCAACTGTTGAGGGACGAGCCCCACACCCTCTGCCAAGAGATCATCCGGCGCCTCAAAGCCGACAGAAATCGCGGTGAGTTCAGCGCCGTTCACGTTGCCCCCGACTCCACTGCCGATATTCCCGACGATCCCACTTTAGGCGTGCGGCTGGTGATCCTGCATCCTCAGTATTCCCATAGCCGGGGTAGCCAGGATAGCCCTGGGCGAGTCTGGGCTGAGCAGGCCCTCCAGCGTCGCGGCAGCGGCCCCCGCTACTACAGGAACATGCTGCTGTTTTTGGCGCCCGACAAAACCCGCCTGGAAAGCCTAGAACGCAATACCGCCCAATACCTAGCTTGGAAAGGGATCCTGGAAGACAAAGATCTCCTCAACCTAGATGCCTTCCAAACCGCCCAAGCCAATACCAAGCTGCACCAATCCGAGGCTGCTGTTGAGGCTGCTCTGCGGGAAACCTATCAATGGCTGCTGATCCCAGCCCAGCCTGATCCCCAAGGCAGTCTAGAGTGGAAAGAATGCCGACTGCAGGGGCAAGATTCCCCCATTTTGCAAGCCAGCCGCAAAGCTGTCCACGAGGGGGATCTGGTTACCGCTTACTCTGCCATCACCCTCCGCCTGGATACGCTGGATAGATTCCTCTGGCGCGAGGCTGATCACATCGATCTCAAACGACTGTGGGAATGCCTGGCCCAGTACCTCTACCTACCCCGCTTGAAAGACCCATCCGTTCTTCTAAGAGCTGTAGAAGACGGGGTAGCCTCAACTGCTTGGGAGGATAGCTTTGCCTACGCAGAGGCCTTCGATGAGTCCAAAGGCAAATACCTCGGCTTGCAAGTGGCAGCCATAGTCAAGCCCAGCATCGGTTCCAACAGCCTGCTGGTCAAGCCAGAGGTTGCCCGCCGTCAATTGGAAGCCCTTCAAGTTCCTTCCCCAAAGGCGCCCTGCATCTTCCCAGACAGCACTCCGCCTCTTCCTGGCCCCGGCGAGGAGGATTCCCCAGTTACGAATCAAGGAAATCAAGTTTCCCAGCCGGCGTTGCCGAGGCGATTTTACGGCAGGGTGGAAATGGATCCCCTGCGGGTCAACAGAGATGTTGCAACCCTTGCCGACGAGGTCATCCGGCACCTGACCAATCTGCCAGGAGCCACTGTCAAAATTACCCTGGAAATCGACGCGGAAATACCGGAAGGCTTACCGGAGAGCGTGAGGCGCACGGTAGCGGAAAACTGCCGAACCTTAAAGTTCTGCACCCTGGAGTTCGAGGACAATCCGCATAGTCATTTTTAAGCGGGAATGAAACTTTTTCCTTAGCATTGTGCACTAGCTCCTCTCTCCCTTTGCCTGGAGGTGGTGGTTGTGGCAGCGGCGCGGAACGCTGGGGCGGCACCGTGGAGCAATTGGGAAGTGTCTTAATCTAACTTGAAACGACTGTGACCCCGCTCTACTTCTCGGAGCTGAGCGCTGTCCCCACCTTCTCCATCAAGTCGTCCAGTTCGCTGTAGTCCGGCAGAGTCGTGTCGATGGCCTGCCCCTGACGCAACACCACCCGGTCATGTTGGGGTCGCGAGAGCAGCTCGTCAAAGCCACGTCCTTTGAACAGCACCAGATCTGCCGGCAAGCCCACCCCAATTTGCCCTCGCTCGGTCAAGCCCATGATGCGGGCAGGGGTGGTGGTAATCGCCTGTGGCCAATCCCCATAGGGGGTATCCAGGTGCAAAATGCGGGTGGCCTCCCGGAACACCTCCAGGCCGTCGTGATCCCCAAAGCCATAAAAGGGATCCCGACAGTTATCGCTGGCTATCATCACCGGCACGCCCAAGGCTTTCAGCTCGTGCAGCAGCGTCACTCCCCGCCAGCGGGGGGTATGGCCGGGGTTACGGGCTTGCAAGTACAGGTTACACATGGGCAGGCTGACCACGGCGATCCCCGCCTCTCTAACCATGGCCATGGTCTTGTGGGCCACTTGCGGGGGTTGCACAGCTAGGCTACAGCAATGGCCACACACCACCTGATGGGGAAAATCGTTGCGCAAGGCCGCCGCTGCTACGTGTCTCAATGTGAGGGATCCCGGATCATCCGTCTCATCCGTATGAAAGTCCAGAGCCAAGCCCCGCTCTTTGGCCAGGGCAAACACCCGATCCAATTGCCGATCCAGTTCCGGCCCCATCGCCGCCACCCCACCCAGGATCCCGCCCACTTCCGCCACCTTGTCCGCCAGCTTTTCCCCTGCAGGGGTGAGAAAGGCATCCAAGCTCAGAAGCGTGACCGCCTGGAGTTCCAGCTTGCCCGCCCACTCTCGGCGCAGCTGAACAAACACCTCCCAGTTGGCCCCCATAACTTGAGGGTTCTCACAGGCCAGATGGGTGCGCACCGCCTGGGATCCATGGGCATAGCTGCAGCGCAAACCAAAGCTGAAGCGACGGTAGAGATCCTCCCGAAACTGCTCCGGATCCCTGCCATAAGCTTGCTCCATCTTCGCCCAATCTTCCTGGCCGGCCTGACTCGCCCCGGCAAAGGTGCCATCGGGATTGGGGGTGCGCGGCCACACATGCCCCTTATCCAGGTGGGTATGGATGTCCACAAAACACGGCCACACCTGGCCCCGCCTTAGATCCACGCTGGGGATCCCCTGGGGCGGGATCCCTGTTGCCGCCTGGATTTGGCGGATCTGCCCCCCTTCGATTTCCAGATCCAGCAACACCAGGTTATCGCGGTTGGGAACAGCTCCTGGCACCGCCTCCTTCAGTACCGACAGGGGAACCTGAGCATTCAGCAGCCAGTAGTGGGCAACGCCGGGGATCTGCATGGCGGGCAACGAAAAAAGCAGCTCTCCATCGTAAAGGGATCCCGGCCTATCCAGATGAATCCAGTGCTACAGCGGCTAGGCAAACTGGCCCACCACCTGCATGGCAAAACTGAGCAAAATGAAGGCCAACCAGGGGGAAAAGTCCAAGCCACCAATGGGGGGAATGATGCCGCGGAACAGGTTGAGATAGGGATCGGTGAGTTGGCTGAGCACCGACAGGATGGGGTTAGACCAGTTCAGTTGCGGGAACCAGCTCAGCAAAATCCGCACGATCAGCAGAGCATTGTAAATGACAATGAACTGGTAAAGGGAGCGGAACAGCAAAGACGCGGCAGTGCCGTAGACCAACCCCAGGGAGAGGCCGTCCACCCAAGCGAGAGGAGACAACAAGTGACTGAGCATCATGGTTGGGAAAAGTAGGGAAACAACTCGATCAACTCAACATCCATTAAGGTAAACTACCCGGCTCCGACCGCTAAGCGGTACGGAGCGGGCTTTCAGTAGCCCTGAGCCTGCTCTGCTCTACCAGAGAACAAAACAGGCCCGAACCTCTAGGCTGGTTTACAGCAGCCCCCAAGAGCGCAATTACGTTTGCACCATTCAAGTCCGCATCTCCTTCCCATCCACAGTGCCCACACTTAAACTTCTTCCCACTGCGGTAGGATTGCGCAGGGTCGGGATGGATATGCAAACACCGGTGGCAGGTCTGCGACGTGTAGGCAGGCGGCACAAGAATCAGAGAAACCCCTGCAACCCTCGCCTTGTATTCCAGAAACTGGCGTAGCTGGTAGAACGCCCAACTGTTGGCCCTGCGCCTTTCGGTTTTGCTGCGTGGCTGTTGATTGACCCTTTCCCGGATCCCTGTCAGGTCTTCCAGAGCAAGAGCGCTGTTGGTAGCCTTTGCCCTGGAGACAATAGCTTTGGAGATGCGATGATTGACCCACACTTGAAAGCGCCTCTCCTTGCCAGACAGCCGTTGCAACAGTTCTCTGCATCTGCGCCGCGAACTGCGTGTGCCCTTACTGGCTTTGCGTTGGAGTACCGCCCTCAACCGGGAGTAGCGGTCGCGGACTCTGTTCAACTGCTGTCCATTCCAGTTGTCCCCCTCTGACGTATGGGCAATATCCGTCCTGCCCAAATCCACCCCGATCACCTTGTCGGTATCTTGTTGCTTGGGTGGTTTTTTCTCTACGCAAATCTGGATGTAGTAGGAGCCATCTTTGCGCTTGACCAGCGTGGCAGCTTTTGGGTTGGAACCAGCCAGCATCCCACGCTGGTAGTTGCCAATGACCAGTTCAAAGCGTTCTCTCCCTTCCACCGTGGTCAGCGACACCGTCCAGTCTTTTTGACGGAACGAAAAGATGCGAGCGTCGTAGGTAACAAAGCTGCTCTTAAACTCCTTGACGGGACGCTTTTTCTGCTTAGCCACTTTGCGGGAACCCGCTACCCGTCTGCACACCTGTTGAGCCAAGTTACTGGACAAGCCAAACCGGGCTCGAATCTCGTAGTAGCAAAGGGATTGGAGTTTGACTGCGTTGACTACTTTTTCTGGTGTGTTTTGGTTGACCCAGTTCAATGCCTGTACAAAGGCATCCATCGTCGCGTCCAATTTGGCGGCTTGCGACTGGGCTACCTTGAGCTTGCAGGAGACGGTCAGGACTTGGGTCATGGTTCTATTGTAACCTCGCATTCCTCCCGGCACTGACCCTACGGGTACAGTGCGGGGCTCCTGCGATTTCTAGCTGAAGCACCTTCGCCAGAGGCAGACCTGGCCCAGGATCGCAACTCAGCCGAGAGAGGATGGCAGAACCTAGAGAGGAAAGCCGCTGCCGCCTCTAGTTTGGCATGGACAGGGATCCCCTGCTCAAGGCTTTTCCTCAACAGCCCTGGAAGAGGTTTCCTTGACGAGCAATTGCGTGCGCATGGCCTGAATCGCCTCGTTTAACTCGGCAATCTTGGCCTCTAGAGTGCGGCGGGCTTGAGCAATGCGTTCTGCCTCATTTTCCCACTTCTTCCAGTCGCTGGACATGGCCGACTCACCCGAAGCACTGAGGCGCGGTCGTTCAGGGGTTGCGGAGGTGCCGTTGAGACGATCCGGATCCCGGCGTTGGCCTTCGGCGGATCCCTTTCTGAGTCGAGGGGCAAGCACAAACCCAATGACCCCGCCGATGATCCCTCCCAACAGGGCGCCAGTCACTACACCCGCAATGAAGTCACCTTTCTGATCTGCCACGCTTTTGTCCAGCTCAATAACAATAAACTTGAGTCATCTTCTTCCGTTCTACCTTTCCTGTCCCACTCCTGCCAGCAAATCCGACCAGGGTTGAGGTAGCCGCCAGCGGCTAAGATGTTCCAGATGGGCTTGCACCTGCTCCCTCAACTCGGCAAACGTGTGTTGCAGATCGCCGGTCGAGGGTAGGGATCTCAGCGTTGCCTGCCAGAGGTAAGCTGGGGAAAGTTCAGGGCTGAGCAACTGCCACAAACGCTGCAGCTTCTCAAAGTGAAGGCGATCATCTTCTGTGAGGGAAAGCACCAACTGGCGACGCAGATCGCGGGCCTCTTCCGACATCAGGTAGCGCAAACCCGTTTGGGCGGTGGGTAACCAATCCAATCCCCCATCGCTGCGGGCAATTTGAATCAGGTTCTCCAGGCGGTTCCAGCGGAACTTACCATCCTTGATCAACACTTGCAGCAGCCGTTGGCGAATACGCGGCGATTCATCCGTCAGCAGGCGCTTGGCCACATAGGGATAGGCCACACCGACGATGCGGAACTGGGGATAGAGGCTGAGGGCTACTCCCTCTTGGGTCACCAAAGAGCGGATCACCAGAGCAAAGTGGGAGGGCACCTGAAAGGGGTAGCGGTACATCAAGTCGGAGAACTGATCTGTGGCCGTTTTGAAGTTAAAGTTGACCACCTCTTGGGTCAGCACGTCTGCCAGCACCTTTTCCAAGGCGGGGATCAGCTCTTGGCGGCCGACATCCGACTGCAAAAAGCCCAGATGAATAAAGTCATCGATCAGGGCGTTGTAGTCGCGATCCACCAGGTGAACCAGAGCATCCACCAAGTACTCCTTCATTTCCTCGGTAAGCTGATCCATCATGCCGAAATCGATGTAGGCCATACGGCCATCGGTGAGGGCAAACAAGTTACCTGGGTGGGGATCCGCGTGGAAAAAGCCGTATTCCAGCAATTGCTTGAGGGCAGCAACCACCCCGATACGCACCAATTGTTTCACCTCCAGGTTGGCTGCTCGAATGCGCTCCACATCCGTCAGCTTGATGCCGTCGATCCACTCCAGGGTCAGAACCCGGCGGGTGCTGTAAGCCCAGAAGATGCGCGGCACGTACACATCCGGATCGTCGCGGAAGTATTCGGCGAAGCGCTCGCAGTTTCGCCCTTCGTGCAGGTAGTCGATCTCCTCAAAAAGCTTGCGGCCAAACTCATCGACCACCGCCGTCAAAGTACTGCCCAGGTTTAAGGGCAGCCAGGGGCCCAGCCATGTCGAGGCCCAGCGAATCAGGTACAGATCCAGGCTCAACTGCTCTCGCAGATGGGGTCGCTGCACCTTCACCGCCACCCATTCGCCGCTGTGCAACTGCGCTTTGTAAACCTGGCCCAAACTGGCAGCAGCCACCGGCTCTGGAGAGATCTGGGCAAAGATCTCGGCAATCGGACGGCCCAACTCGGATTCGATGCGGGCAAATGCTTGCTCGGAAGGAAATGGCGGCAGTTGATCTTGCAGTTGGGTGAGTTCTTCTAGGTAGTCTTTGCGCACCAGATCGGGGCGGGTGGAGAGGGCCTGACCCACCTTGATGAACGTTGGCCCCAGGTCGGTGAGCAGCTTTCGCAACTGCACCGAGCGCCGTCCCACATTGCGATCAGTGTGTCCCCACAGTTGATCCCAGCGCAAACAGAGGACAAACCACAAGAAAGGCCAGAGAATGGCCAGCGCCCGACCGATCACTTGGGGCAGGCGCCAGCGGTAATAGCGGCAGATCAATTGCGGATCGTAAACTTCCAAAGCGGCAACTGATGAAATTCTACTAAACACACTCCAGCGATCTCACAGTCTTTTGTTTTGAAGCTCTCGGTATCCATCTTAACAGAAAAAGCCTCGCCGTTTCTGCGCAAGGGCCTGTCAGCCCCATCCTGCCCCCTTCTCGGCCAGGGCCGGCCTGTTTCCCCCTCAAATGATGGTGTTGTCCGGGATCACCGAGTCTTTGATGATGGTGACGATGCCGTTGCTGATCCAGATCCCTTCCTCTTCCCGCTGCGCTTCGGTGACGTGATCCTTGTTGAGGATGCGGACATTGCGCCCAATGCGGGCATTCTTATCCACGATGGCGTTGACAATGTGAGAGTTGGCCCCGATGCCCACCGGTGGGATCCCTTCCTCCAGCCTGGCCTGCCGCTCTTCTACCGACTCGTAGTAATCGGCTCCCATCACCAGGGTGTTTTCGATGATGGTGTTGGCCTCCAAGCGGCTGCGAATGCCGATGATGGAGTTGCGAATTTGGGCGTTTTTGATGATGCAACCATCGGCGATCATGGAGTTGACAATCTGGGAGTCGAGGATTTTGTTGGGGGGCAAAAAGCGCGGGCGGGTGTAGATGGGCATTTCGCTGTCGAAGAAGCTGAAGGGCGGGTTGGGCTGCTGCACCAGTGCCAGGTTGGCCCGGTAAAAAGCCTCGATGGTGCCGATGTCTTCCCAGTAACCCTTGAAGAGGTAGGCTTGCAGATGGTACTTGCCGATGGCTGCCGGCAGCACCTCTTTGCCAAAGTCGGTGTGCTCCTTGACTTTGAGCATCTCGATCAGAGCTTCTCGCTTGAATACATAGATGCCCATGGAGGCGATGTAGGGCTTGGCTTTGGCTTCTTCCGGGCTGAGGCCGAGGGCTTGGGTGTCCACCTGACAGGCTTTCAGCAGATCTCCTGTTGGCTTTTCCTTGAAATCCACAATGCGACCGTTCTCGCCAAGCTTGAGCAAGCCAAAACCCGAGGCCACTTTTTCTTCACAGGGGAGCACCGCCAGCGTCACATCGGCCCCAACCTGCCGGTGATGGTGGATGAAGGGGCGGTAGTCCATGCGGTAGAGGTGATCCCCAGATAGGATGAGGAAGTCCCGCGGCTTCCAGGAGTCCATCAGCCAGAGGTATTGGCGGACAGCATCGGCGGTGCCTTGGAACCAATCGGGATTGTCAGGGGTTTGTTGGGCCGCCAAAACGTCCACAAAGCCGCCTGTGAAGGGGGACAAGCGGTAGGTGTTGACGATGTGGCGGTTCAGAGAGGCCGAGTTGAACTGGGTGAGGACGTAGATTTTTTCGATGTCGGAGTTGATGCAGTTGCTGACCGGGATGTCGATGAGGCGGTATTTGCCGGCCAGGGGCACAGCGGGTTTGGCGCGGCGCTTGGTCAGGGGATAAAGTCGGGTGCCACGCCCACCTCCCAAGATGATCGCCAGTACATCGCGCATGGTTGTCCTCCACCAGGCTACACCCAATAGCATAGACTGCTGCGGGGCCACCTCAACGACTGTCCTGTCCAATCTGGCCAGGCTGCTCGGGAAGGGGAACAAGTTGGCAAGACAGAATGCAGGGAGAGCTGATGGCGCGTATCCTGGCCTTTACCAACAACAAAGGGGGCACCGGCAAGTCCACCCTCTGCGTCCACGCGGCTCAGTTGACGGCCCAACGGGGATACCGAGTTCTGCTCATCGATCTCACGTCCCAGGCCACCGCCAGCAACCTTTACCTGGAAGGGGCCGGATCCCTGGCGGCACCGGAAACGGTTTGGGCCAGCTTACACCCGCAACACCAACGTCCTCTGGAAGAGGTGATCTACTGCACCGACAAGGGGGTAGATGTGGCGCCCTCCCACAGCACCATGGCGGAAGTGGCGGCCCAACTGGCTGCTGCCGGAGAGATGGGGCAGAATCTGTTGCAGCGCCAACTGGATCCCTTGCTGCCGGACTACGACTTCATCTTTCTCGATACGCCGGGAGAACTGAATGCCCTCACCGCCAATGCCCTGCGGGTGGCCCAGCGGGTGTTGATCCCGACACGGCTCAACCGCGCCGATTTCTCCTGCGCGGAAGTAACCTTGCGCTACATTGAGGCCCTGAAAGGCCAGCTAAGCCAAGCCCGCGCCATTTTGACAATGCTGGACGACCGCTATCTGCCGGGGGGCATTTGGTCGGGATCCCATACCGGGCAATTGTACGTGCAAGCGCAACAGATTTTTGCGGATGTGCTTTCACCCGTTACCATTCCAGATAGCAGCGATTTGCGCATCGCCTTTGACTACGGCTTGACGGTGATGGACTATCGGCCTGGGTCGGCGGTGTGTCAGCGGCTGCTACAGTTGGTTGAACACGAGGTGCTCTTGTGACCGGATCTGACCGTAGCCTCTTTCCTTCGTCGGGGGAAACTTCCCGCCGCTCCGGCGGAATTCGGCGCAAGGCCGGTGCTAAAACCAGTTCAGAGCCCACCTCCGCAGAGTCTACTCCCACAGGTGAGGAGCCGACAACGATGTCTTCTCAGTCTCCCCCAGAACCAACCCCAGAATTGCCGGAAATTGCAGCCCTCAAAAGCCAACTGGCCGAAGCTCAACAACTCTTGCAGGACTACCAAAACAAAGTCTCTACCCTGCAAGCTCAATTGCAGCAAGTCACTGCCCATCGGGACGAATTGCAAAAGGCGCTGGCGCAGTTGCAAGCGGTCGCGGACGAGCGGGCCAAAACCATCCAGGAGTTACGGAAACCCAAAGAGCAAGCCCCCATCATTCAGCCCAAACCCCAATCCTCGCCTCTGCACGCGCAAAAGAAGATCATGAATCGGCCCATCTTCGACAACGTATCGGCCACCGATGAAAGCATGCCTCCCTATCTGCTGGATTGACCGGGATGGAAGGGATCCCTGAGGGTGTGAGCCTGGATGGGGTCTCCATCTGTTCTGCTCCCGCCTGCTTTCAGCCCGACCTGTGCTTTCTTCCCCACTTTCTGGGGATCTGGGATCCGATAGTTGGATATTGGATTGGATAACCTTTGTTCCCGCTGCCCTTCCCATGAGCCAATCTCCATCGACTCTCCCTTCTGGTGATGCCATTCCGCCCCACGGGGGCACCCTGATCAACCGCATTGCCCCGCCTGAGCAGGCGCAGGAGCTGCGTTCCAAAGCCGAACATTGCCCCATCCTCTATCTCGACGAGCGGGCCCAATCGGATCTGGAGATGATCGCTATCGGGGGCTTCAGCCCGCTAACGGGGTTTATGGGGCGGGAAGATTACCAGGCCGTTCTGGAAACAATGCACCTGGCCAATGGCTTGGCTTGGTCGCTGCCGGTCACCCTGCCGGTCTCCTCAGAAGTGGCAGCGGGTCTGAAAGAGGGGCAAATGATTGCCTTGGCCAGTGCCGAGGGCAAGATCCTGGGCCTACTGGAGCTGACGGAGAAATTCACCTACGACAAAACCCGCGAAGCCCGGCAAGTTTATCGCACCACCGATGAGCAACATCCAGGGGTAAAGGTGCTCTACGAGCAGGGATCCGTCTATTTGGCCGGCCCCGTCACCCTCCTGCAGCGGGATCCCCACCCTCTTTTTCCGGCCTACCAGATTGACCCGGCCCAATCGCGGCAACTGTTTCGGGAAAGAGGCTGGAGAACCATTGTAGGCTTCCAAACCCGCAACCCCATCCACCGCGCCCATGAATACATCCAAAAATGTGCCTTGGAGATTGTGGACGGGCTATTTTTGCACCCGCTGGTGGGGGCTACCAAAAGCGATGACATTCCCGCCGATGTGCGTATGCGCTGCTACGAGGTGTTGATCGAAAAGTACTACCCCAAGGAGCGGGTGATCTTGGCCATCAACCCTGCGTCGATGCGCTACGCCGGCCCCCGCGAGGCTATTTTCCATGCTCTCATTCGCAAAAACTATGGCTGTACCCATTTCATTGTGGGGCGGGATCACGCCGGGGTGGGGAACTACTACGGTACCTACGATGCCCAACACATTTTCGATGAGTTCCAGCCGGGGGAGCTGGGCATCATTCCCTTGAAGTTTGAACATGCTTTCTATTGCACCGTCACCGGCACCATGGCCACGGCCAAGACCAGCCCCAGCCAGCCTCACCAGCGCATTCACCTCTCAGGTACCAAGGTGCGGGAAATGCTGCGCCGCGGTGAAGTGCCCCCGCCGGAGTTTTCTCGACCAGAAGTGGCCCGGCTGCTGGCCGAAGCCATGCGAGAGCGGGGTTAACCCTGGGAATCTCCCTAAGTGGCAGTCAAAAAGGGCCTGGGACAGACCAGACCCTCTGTATTGAAAGTTGTATTGAAAGTTGAACTTGAACCAGATTCCAGTCGAGTATCGGGCCGGCTCCGCTAGATTGATTGTCGGGTTGCGGTCGAAGAAGCCCCAAGGTACCAGCCTAAAGCCCGTTCTGTGTACAGGCATGACGGGCCAATCCTCATCCCATGAAAAAAACCCTGCCCAACGGCATGGGGAGAATGTATGATGGGGAGCCCGCGTTTCTACAGAACTCCCTCGAAGTCAAGCAGCCCTGAATAGGCAGCAACAGTTCTCATCCCGCCTCAAACCAGAGTTGTTCGGGATCCACATAATAGCAGCGGGCATTGTCCGCACAGATCAGCGCCCAGCCGTTTTGGTCGGCCTCGACCAAAGTATACTCACACTGGGGAATGAAATAGCCTTGGTGGTTTCGGGTATCGCTCTTAACCCAAACGGTCTGACGGTTCATCTTAAAGTTCCTCCCATCTGCAGTCAAAGGGGTCAAAAAAGTGAGGTTGGAAAACGGGACTCGATTCAGTGGCTATGGAAGCGGCGGCAGTGCAACACCACTGCAATTGAAGTGCAGCCACCGCCGAGCTAAGCATCTCGCGCCAGCCCGGAGTTCAATCTCATCAATCAACTGAGGCCGGGGAAGAGAAGCGACGAGAGCTAACCCCTATCGATAAATGGATCCCATATTGCTATTGGGTACAAGAAGTTTAGCACCAACTCCATGAGAACATCGCTAAGAGTTGTAGATTAAAATAAAAAGCTCTAGATTTTCCTAAAGTCTTGTTGCAAAACAAGGAATAGGGTCACTTAATCTTCTTCAAAGAGCCAGTTGTAAATCTTGCTCAAGTGGGGCCAAGCAGGACGGCGGTTCCCTCCCTCTTGCAGGTTGGATTTGACACCCTCAATCTGCTCGGGATCCCGTGCCAAGATTTGCTTAATGGCCTCCACCTGCTGGCGTACCCCGGTTTTTTTCAGCTCCAGCATGGCTAGGGTCAGATTCACACGGGGCTGGGCATCCACCGGATCCAACTTTACAGCAGTTTGAGCGGCCTTCAGAGCTTTTTCCGCCTGACCTTCCAGAAGATAAAGCCAGGACAAGCACGTCCAAGCCGCCGCCGCCTTTGGGGATCCCTTACAGATCGACTCAAAAGAGGGAATTAACGTCTTGGCTGCTTCCCCGGATTCATAGCGCCGAATCCCTTCCTGAAACAATTCTTCAATTTTTTGGCTCATCTCCCCCAACCCAGCACATCAACCTATTGACAAAATCGACAAGCTACCCGTGTAGGGTCGCTC
Organism: Thermostichus sp. MS-CIW-41; assembly: GCF_054058915.1. Taxonomy (NCBI): domain Bacteria; kingdom Bacillati; phylum Cyanobacteriota; class Cyanophyceae; order Thermostichales; family Thermostichaceae; genus Thermostichus; species Thermostichus sp. MS-CIW-41. The sequence goes on along the minus strand of NZ_JBSSBO010000007.1, from coordinate 49,596 downwards.
TTGCCTGCTCGCTCATCTGTTGTAGCGCACTGCCGCTGGGGAGAGGGATCCCTTCTCCTTCAGCCAGCCAGAGCCAATACTCGATATTGCCGGCAGGGCCAGTGATGGGCGACCACGTGTAGCCTTGCACCTGCCAGCCCTGGGCCACGGCCGAGCGCATCACCGTCTCCAGCACGCGGGCATGGACAACCGGATCCCGTACCACCCCCTTTTTACCCACCTGGTCTCGGCCCGCCTCAAACTGGGGCTTCACCAGCAACAAAGCTTCCCGCGGCGGGCGCAACAGGTTCCAGAGAGGATCCAACACCTTGGTTAGGGAAATAAAAGAGAGATCCACCACTGCCAGATCTGGCCAGCTTGGAGTAGGCACCTCCGTTCCGTAGAGATCGACAGGCTGCAGGTAGCGCAGATTGGTTCGTTCCTTGAGGATGACCCGTGGGTCGGTTCGCAGAGACCAAGCCAGTTGCCCATAGCCCACATCCACTCCGTAGACCCGCTGGGCTCCCCGTTTCAACAAGCAGTCTGTAAAACCTCCTGTGGAAATGCCCGCATCCAAACAAATACGACCCTGCACCTGAACAGGAAAAGTTTGCAGCGCCCCCTGTAGCTTTTCTCCCCCCCGTGAGACAAAAGCAGGCCCAGACTGGATCTGCACCGTCGGATCCCCGCTCACCCAGGTTCCAGGCTTTTCCGCCCGCACCCCATTTAGAAAGACTTCTCCTGCCAAAATGGAGCGTTGCGCTTGCTGGCGTGAGGAAAAATATCCGCGCTCCACCAACCAGCTATCCAGACGCACCCGCTTGGCCATCTCGCCGGTGCCTCACCTTGCATAGATCTTCCCGCCCATTAGAATAGGCGAGCGGGATCCCAACTGACCAGAATTGAGGGATCGCCAACAGCAGATTAGCCGAACCGTCCGCTCACGTACTCTTCCGTTTCCCGATGGGCGGGAGAGTTAAAGATTTTCTCAGTGCGGTTAAACTCCACCAGCCGTCCGTAGCGAAACCCCTCTTCGTCGACTTCAGTGTTGAAGAAGGCGGTAAAGTCGGAGACCCGCGCTGCCTGCTGCATGTTGTGGGTAACGATAATGATCGTGTAGCGACGGCCCAGTTCCTTGAGCAACTCCTCAATGCGCAACGTGGAGATTGGATCCAACGAGGCACAGGGCTCGTCCATCAGGATAACCTCCGGCTGGATGGCCAAGGTGCGGGCAATGCAGAGGCGCTGCTGCTGTCCCCCCGAAAGGGAGAGGCCGCTCGTCTTCAACTTGTCTTTCACCTCGTCCCAGAGGACGGCCTGACGCAATGCGCGCTCTACCAGCTCATCCAAGTCTCCTTGGTAGCCGTTGACCCGTGGCCCAAAGGCAATGTTGTCGTAGATGGACTTCGGGAAGGGGTTGGGCTTTTGGAACACCAGGCCAACTCGCCGCCGCACTTCAGCAGGATCTACATCGGGATCGTAGATGTTTTTCCCGTGAAAAATTACGGATCCCTCTACTCTCGCCCCCGGGATCAGATCGTTCATGCGGTTAAAGCAGCGCAGCAAAGTACTCTTGCCGCAGCCGGAAGGGCCAATAAAAGCAGTGATGTGATTCTTGGGAATCTTCAGAGAAACCTGCTTCACCGCCAAATGAGAGCCGTAGTAAACACTGACTGCTTGCGTTTCCAGCTCAACAGTTAACTTGGCAGACTTCTTAGAGGAATCAGGAGTGCCGGGAAATGGAGGGCGCATAGGAATACCAGAGGTAGACGTTGCTTCAGAACCCAAACTCAAAATCGAAGAATAGTGAGGCAAAAATCTCAGAAGAACCAGATCAGATAGTAATGGTTTCCTGACGACGACTCAGCAGCAGCCGGAAACTGATCGTGGTGATCAAAACCAGAATCACCAAAGCCAAGGCTCCTCCCCAAGCAATTTTCTGCTGGTTCTCGAAGGGAACAATGGCAAAGTTGTAGATCAGCACCGCCAGCGAAGCTACTGGCTTCAGCAAACCATCGGGCCATAGGAAACTGAACAGAGCGGTGAAGATTAGAGGCGCTGTTTCCCCTGCTGCTCGGGCAATGGCCAAAGTCACCCCCGTTAGGATCACCGGCAAGGCAGCCGGCAAGACAACTCGAAACACGGTCTGCACCCGGGAAGCGCCCAGAGCATAGGCAGCAGCCCGAGTATCCGCCGGCACCAAGCGCAGAGCCTCCTCGCAGGAGAGGATGATGATCGGCAAAGTCAGCACCGATAGAGCTACCCCACCCGCCAGGGCAGAAAAGGTCTTAGTGGAGAGCACAAGCACCCCATAGGCAAACACCCCGGAAATGATGGAGGGAACCCCGGTCAGAACCTTGATGACGAAGCGCAAAGCCGAGGCTGTTGAGCTGTTCTGTCCAAACTCCGAAAGGTAAATCGCAGCAAACAAGCCAGTTGGGAAGGAGATCAAGATGGCAATCGATACCACAATGATCGTCCCCAGCACTGCGTTGCCAAAGCCACCTACCTGATCGCCAGGAGGAGGAGGAAGCTGGGTTAAGGTCTGCCAATTGAAGCGCTCAATGCCATTGACGAAAACATAGTAAAGGATGGAAGCGAGCACAACAATCGCAAAAATGCTGGAAGCAAAGATCAGGCCTGTCATCACCCAGTCCAGCACGACGCGCTTGGATCTGACTTTGCGTTTGAACAAATTGGCCTGTGCTGCCACTTGTGTCGCCATGTTCCTCTACTCCCGAGAAGCCGTCAAAGCAAACTTGACCCGACGAACCATCAGCTCAGCGATGATGTTGACCACCAGCGTAATGACCAGCAAGATCAAAGCCGCATACATCAGAGCCGAGATCTGCTCGTCGGCTGCTTCTGCAAACTCGCTGGCCAGCAATGCAGGGATGTTGCTGGCAGGGGCCAAAAGCGAGACTCTAATCCCCCGCGCATTGCCAATCAGCATTGCCACCGCCATGGTCTCGCCCAGGGCGCGTCCCAAACCCAGCACCACAGCCCCCAACATACCCCCAATCGCAGCCGGTAGTACCACTCCAAAAATAGCTTCCCATCGCGTAGCCCCCATCGCATAGGCAGCCGCGCGCAGCTCAGGAGGAACAGCCACCAAAACCTCTCTGGCGATGGCCGTGATGATGGGGATGATCATGATCCCCAAGACAACCCCTGCCGTCAGCATCCCCGGCCCAATCGGTGGTGTGCTGAAAATGGGAAGCCAATTGAAGTTCTCGTACAGGAACATCTGAACGGGGCGGAAGAAGGGGATGAAGACAAACAATCCCCAAATGCCGAACACCACACTGGGAATAGCCGCCAACAGCTCAACCACAATGATCAGAGCCAGACGCAAGGACTTCGGAAGAAAATCCTCGCTCAGAAAAATAGAGATGCCAAAGCTAAAAGGAACCCCCACAATCAGAGCGATGAGAGAAGTCACTAGCGTGCCGTAGATCTGTGGCCAGGCCCCATAGACGTCCTCGACCGGATCCCAGGTGGTGCTCCAGAAGAAACTCAGTCCAAACTTGCTGATAGCTGGCAAAGACTGAATGCCGATCTCCAGAGCAATCCAGAGCAGCAGAAAGGCTGAGAAAAACACTGCGATCCGTGTGGCCCAGATAAAAACCTGGTCGCGCCGGCGCTGGAAAACCGGTCGAGGCTGAAACATAGAACTGCTGTCAGAAAAAAAGGTATTCATCCGCCTGAAGCCAGAAGTGGTTGGTAAGAGTTTTTACGGGGTAATGCCTTCTAGCGCAGCCAGAGCTTTTTGCCGCGTTTCTTCCGGCAGAGGGACATATCCCAACTGCTCAGCGAAAGCCTGCCCCTCAGTGAGGCCGTAGCGGAGAAACTCTTTGACAGCGTTGGAAGTCTCCGCTTTGGGGTAAACCTTGTAGGCAAGGATCCAGGTGTAGCCCACAATAGGGTAAGAGTCTTCCCCAATAGGATCCGGATCGACCCCCAGCAAACGCTCGTTGAGCTGAATTCTGGCCAGCGCCGCTTTCTCCGTCTCGACGTTGGGAGTTACAAACTTGCCTGCCCGGTTTTCCAAAGGCCAGTTGTTTTTAGTTTAGTTAAAACGAGGTTAAGCCTAGGTTATCTCTGGGGATATCCGCCAAATGTTGCAAACCCCTCAAGGGATCCCCTTTGGTGTCAGCCACTCCCTATCCTGGATTGGGTATCTCCCAAAACAGAGAACTTCCGCCTTTTGAGTTTGGAAAGGTGGCTTCTTCATCTTCCCGCCAAGGTTCAGAGCTGGAAGAGGACTCTAGAGACCTGCCAATCGGGAATAAGCTCTGAGAAGGGATCCCCTATGCCGACGGGCTAGTGGCTATGGCACTCTGGGCTGACGATGAACCTGCTGAGCCTCTAGAATGGAAGGCTGTCGAGAAAATGAAGTGCCTTCCCCGATGTCGAAACGTAACATGCAGGTTGTGCTGCGCCAGGCGATCCCAGGGCTGGGCAAGCCCGGAGAGATTGTCAACGTCAAGCCCGGATATGCTCGCAACTACCTCTTCCCACGGCAGATGGCGGTGCGGGTTACCCCTGGCATATTGAAAGAGCAGCAGATGCGTCTGGAGCAGGAAGCGGCTCGTAAACTGGCAGAAAAACAACGGGCGGAAAACTACAAGACCGCTCTGGAGACCATTGGTCGCTTCGTCATCCGTAAGAAAGTGGGAGAACACGATCTCCTATTCGGGCAGGTTACCACCAGCGATATTGCCGAGGTGGTGCTGGCTACCAGCGGCCTGGATATCGACCGCCGCAACATTCTCCTCAACGAGGAAATCAAAAAAACCGGGGTTTATCCCGTGCAGGTAAAGTTACACCCCGAAGTTACCGCTACGCTGCGCATTCAGGTTACTCCCGAATGAGGACTCACCTTCGAGGATCCCTGAGTTCCCGTGAGGGATCCCGGGGTGAGTAGGGTTTTTGCCTTAGGCAACAAGCGGGTATGCTCAGCCTAGAGCTTGACCCGCCTGACGATTGGAGCTGACTGGCTGAGAGGCCGGTTGCCCTAGGGCTGGGTTGATTTTCCTATCCTGGCTTGTGGTGATCAGCGATTACGACTTAACGGGTGGGGATCGGCTTCCTCCTCAAAACATTGAAGCTGAGGAGGAGATCCTGGGGGGCATCCTCCTCGATCCGGATGCGTTGGTGCGGGTCGCGGAGTTTCTGCGTCCGGAGATGTTTTACATCTCTGCCCACCAAGAGATTTACCGGGCTGCCCTCCAACTGCACAGCCAAGGCCAACCCACCGACTTGATGACTGTGTCTGCCTGGTTGGCAGATCATCACCTTCTGGAGCGGGTGGGAGGAACAGGGGCGATCCGTCGTCTGCTGGAGCAAACCGTCAGCAGCGTCAACATCGACCAGTATGCCCGCCTGGTGATGGATAAATACATGCGCCGCCAGTTGATCCAGGTGAGCAATACCTTGGCTCGTTTGGCCTACGATACCAGTCAGCCCCTGTCTCAGGTGATGGATCAAGCCGAGCAGCAGGTGTTTGGCCTCACCCAAGAGCGGGTGCAGCGCAGTCTTATCCCGGCCTCCGAGGTTTTGGTCAATATCTTCTCGGATTTGGAAGAGAAGTTCCAGAGTGGGGCTCAGCTCCCTGGGATCCCGACCAAATTCATCGACCTGGATAACTTGACCCAGGGCTTGCAGCGATCCGATTTGCTGATTCTGGCCGGTCGTCCCTCGATGGGGAAAACCAGTCTTGCCCTCAACATTGCCCAAAATGTGGCTGCCTATGCCAAGCAGCCGGTCGCCATCTTTAGCCTGGAAATGTCGAGGGAGCAACTGGTGCAGCGGCTTTTGGCCAGCGAAGCCCGCATCGACAGCAGCCGTCTGCGTTCTGGGCGCATCAGCGAACACGAGTGGCAGCGCCTGGGACAAGCCATTGGTTTTTTATCGCAATTGCCCCTGTTCATCGACGATACCCCCGACTGTACCGTTACAGAAATTCGCTCCAAAGCGCGGCGTTTGCAGGCGGAACAGGGGGGAACGTTGGGGATGGTGTTGATCGACTACCTACAACTGATGCAGGGATCCGCTGCCGACAACCGGGTGCAGGAGCTGTCGCGCATTACCCGTGGCCTCAAGGCCATGGCCAAGGAGCTGATGGTGCCGGTGCTGGTGCTGTCTCAGCTCAGTCGGGCTGTCGAGTCGCGCTCCGACAAACGTCCACAGCTGGCGGATCTGCGGGAATCGGGCTGTCTGGCCGGGGATACGCAGGTGATGGATGCGGATCGCGGCAAGATCTGGCGGCTGGATCAACTGGCGGCCCTGCCGGCTTCGGCGGAACTGCCCCGCCTGCTCAGCTTGAACGGGCGCGGGCGCTTGGTGCCCCAACAGCCTGTGAAAGTGTTTTGCAGTGGTCGGCAGCCCACCTGTGTTCTGAAGACCCGCCTCAACTTTTCCATTCGCGCCACCGGCAATCACCCCTTTTTCACCCAACAGGGCTGGAAAACCTTGGACGAGCTGCAATTGGAGGAAGAGGTGGCGGTGGTGGTGCAGGAGGGGCTGATCTGGGATCCGGTGGTGTTCATCAGCGAGCCAGGGGAGCCTCAGCCGGTTTACGACATCGAGATGCCCCGCCACCACAACTTTGTGGCCAACGGTCTGCTGGTACACAACAGCATCGAGCAGGATGCCGATCTGGTGATGATGATCTATCGCCCGGAATACTACGATCCCAACACCAGCGATCGCGGCATTGCCGAGGTCATCATTGCCAAACATCGCAACGGCCCCACCGGCACTGTGCGCCTGCTGTTCGAAAGCCAGTACACCCAGTTTCGCAACCTGGCAGATCCCAACCGCTGAGCAACCGATGCCGAAGAGGGATCCAGAGCTGCTGCCTTGGGAACAACCCCGCAAGGTGTTAGCTTAGGATCGCTGCGGGCCAAAGCGTTGCTCTTGAGCCGGCTACCCTCTCTCCTAATGCTCAAAACGATATGTTTAAAAACGTGTTAATTGCCACCGACCGCCGAGATGGCCTGCAGCGTTTTGGCAAGTGTCTAGAAGATCTGCACAGCAATGGCATCGAGCGCGTCACCTTCGTCCGCAGCGTAGATTGGCAAGAGGACGACATCGGCATTCCCGACGACATTACCCCCGAAGTCCAGGCAGAGCAGACCCAGTTGCAGAAGCTGCTGAACCCGATCCCGGCGAGGTTGGAAGTCAAGGCTCTGGTGCAGGTGGGCAAGCCGGCAGAGGCGATCTTAAAAGGGATCCAAGCCTACGGCTGCGATCTGTTAATCACAGGCATGGGCACCCACAATCTGCTCGCCGAAAAATTGTTCGGCAGCACCACCATGGCGCTGTTGCCGAAGCTGAAAATCCCCCTACTGGTGATGCGCCCCCAGCTGCTGGCTACCTTTACCCTGGAAGAATTGCGCTTGCGCAGCCGCCACCTGTTTCGCTGCCTCTTGGTGCCCTTTGACTTTGAGCAGCCGCGTCAGCAGTTGCTGAACCATCTCGGCCACCTGCTGCCCGGTACTTCCCAGTGCCAGACGCTTACCCTGCTCTACGTGGTGGATCCCAGCGCCCGCCGCAACCAAGGAACTCCGGTGGAGGTGCTCCAACGCAAAGCCGAGGCTGACCTGGCCCAGGTGCTTGAACCCCTGAGCGAGCAGGTGAAGCCCGTACAGCTGCGCACCCTGGTGCGGGTGGGATCCCCTCTCAAAGAGATCCTGGCTACTGCTGCCGATGAAGACATGACGGCCATTGCCACTGCCTCCCCCCATGTGGGCAGCTTTTGGGAGTGGTCGGTTCGCAGCCTCACCGGCGAGATTTTGCGGCAAAGTTGGCATCCGGTGTTGTTTTTCCCGCGCGGGTCTTTGGCCCAATAAATCCAGGCAAGATCCAAGCCGAGTGTTGCAGATTAACTCACCTTCCATGAACCCCCCTTCCACGACAGCGCTGCAGGATCTGTTTCGGGCGGTGGCCCAAGGGGAGCTCACCCCAGAGCAAGCCCTGCAAGCCTATCGCTTTCTGCCCTTTGAGCCGGTGGGAGACTTCGCCCATGTGGATCACCACCGTCCCTTGCGCACGGGCTTTCCTGAAGCCGTGTGGGGGCCGGGCAAGACCCCAGATCAGATTGCCCAGATCCTGGAGCAACTCCACCAGCGGGGATCCCTGGCCTTGGCCACCCGCATCGAAGCCCAGGTGTATGCCGAGATCCGCAGCCGCTTGCCCCAGGCCCAGTATTCCGAGTTGGCCCGCTTGTGTTGGATCCCGTCCCAGCAGGTGGTCAGCCATCCTGGACAGGTCAGCGTGATCTCCGCCGGCACTGCCGACTTACCGGTGGCAGAAGAAGCCGCCCTCACGCTCGAGCTTTCTGGGTTTCAGGTGAAGCGCCTCTGGGATGTGGGGGTGGCCGGGATCCATCGGCTGCTGCACAACTGGGCGGCCCTGCAAGCGGACGTGCTGATCGTGGTGGCGGGCATGGAGGGGGCCTTGGCCAGTGTGGTGGCGGGTCTGGCGGATTGTCCGGTGATCGCTGTGCCCACCAGCATTGGCTACGGGGCCAGCTTCCAGGGCTTGGCTGCCCTGCTCACCATGCTCAACTCTTGCGCAGCGGGGGTGGGAGTGCTGAACATTGATAACGGTTTTGGGGCGGCGATTCTGGCAGGCCAGATCCTGCGTTGCGGACAACGGCTGGCGGCTCGACTGAGCTCATCCGGCCCCACTGGAGATCCAACAGAGGATGGCCAGATTTCAGAAGGTTAAGAACTGTAAATGGATCCTGAGCCAAACAGGCTATACTCAGGCCATAGTTTAGGCTTGGGCTTTCTCTTTCCCATCCTTCGGGAGTTTGAGGGTGTTGCCTCTGGTCACCTAACTGGGTTCATGCCTTTTTCTGGGGTACCTTTATCCGAAGATGGGGAGGGTTCCTACGCTGGTTAACTGCTGTGTTGGACTGACTGGGGCGGACAAAACGCGCGAATATGCTAATTGATGCAACACTTGTCAAAAATGCAACAGATGCGATGGGAGCGACCTTGATCCTGGCGCAAGGGATGACTCAGTCCTTCACCTGGACAGATATTTTCTTGGTGGTGGCTTTGGTGTTTTTGGAGGCCGCCCTCTCTGCGGACAACGCCGTTGCCCTAGCAGCTCTGGTGAAGCATCTGCCCACCCCTCAGCAACAAAATCGGGCCTTGCGCTGGGGCATCATCGGCGCTTACAGCTTTCGCATTGCCATTGTCTTCGCGGCAGTTTGGTTGGTGGAGTATCCACCCGCTCAGTTTTTCGGGGCCTGTTATCTGCTCTGGCTAGCCTGGCAGCACTTTCGGGGCGAGGAAGAAGGCCAAGAACAGGACATCACCCGCCACGCCAATTTTTGGCAGACCCTGGTGATGGTGGAACTGACGGATCTGGTCTTTTCTTTCGACAGCATCGCTGCTTCGGTGGGTGTCTCCCGCAAGGCTTGGGTAATCATCCTCGGCGGCATTCTCGGCATTACCCTGATGCGCTACATGGCTTCTCTGTTTTTGCGTTGGTTGGACGAGTTCTCTCACCTGGAAGATGCCGCTTTTGCCATCATCGCCTTGGTGGGGAGCACCATGTTGTTGGAGGTGTTTTTCCCCCAAATCGAGATCCCAGAGTGGGGGATGGTGGTGGCCGTGATCCCCTTATTTGTCTGGGGCTTCTCGCGGCGCGTGAAACTCCATTCAGAACAGGATAAGCAGCCGGAGCTGGCCGACGGAGAGAAGAGGGAAGAGAAAAGAGCAGGGGTTACAGACGAGATGGAGATCGTCCCCTCCGGTTGGGTGGCTGCCCTTGAGGAAGACCTCGCCCCTGAGCTGCAGAGCAGAGAGAATGGAGAGGAGAGGATGCCTCTAACCCCCAAAACCCTGAACTTTGCTGAATTTACTGAGCTTTAGGCGGTTTGGCAAAAGTCATTGAGAGGGATATAGTAGACCAAGTTTCCCCCTGATCCTTGAGTCCACCGCAACGGTTGCCGGGAAGTGAAGGGGGAAAGCGCTCGGGGGGTATTCCTCAGGGCTTTGCGGGATACCGCCTTCCTGTTTGGACTCCGTCCCGCTGACGCGAACAGAGATAGGCAGGATGCGATCGCTTCTTTCCTGAACCATGTTCAGGAGAGTTCAGCGTGAATGTATCAGGTACGGCTTGGGCCTATCGCCAGGGATCCCTGATCTGCCTTGATAGGGCTGTGGGCTGCTTCATTGCCTTGGCCCCTGCCGACTCCTAAACTAGCAGTGAAGCCGACTCAAGGAGGGAAGCATCCTGAGCCCCCAGTTTTGCTTGAAATCATTGGTCAAGTGCTTCAGAAGCAGCATAGACAGCCCAAAGGAGCAGCAGGCCGCGGAAAATAGGCTCCAGCCTTTGGCGAGGGCGGAGGTTCTGAGCATGCCAGCAGTGCAGAGCACTGCCCCCTTGGTGGAGCTGCGCCAAGTTTCCAAGCGCTTCGGCTCGACGGTGGTGCTTGACCACGTGGATCTGAAGGTGTACCGGGGTGAGGCCCTGGGCCTGGTGGGGCCTTCGGGCACCGGGAAATCGACGCTGCTGCGCATCATCGCCGGCCTAACGGAGCCAGACGCTGGAGAAGTGCTCTGGTGCGGGATCCCGCTCCCGGAGATTCAAGCCCATCATGCAACTCCCCCTTTGCGAGTAGGGATGGTGTTTCAGCAGGCCGCCCTCTTCGACTCCCTGACGGTGGAAGAAAACGTGGGGTTTTTGCTCTACGAGCACTCGCAGTTGCCCCGCTCCCGCATTCGGGAATTGGTGGCCGCCAAGCTGGAGGCGGTGGGACTGGCGGGCAAAGAGCACAACCTGCCAGAAGAACTCTCGGGGGGGATGCGCAAACGGGCCAGCTTCGCCCGCGCCATTATGGAGGATCCTTCTCTGCCCCAGGATGAGCCCCAATTGCTGCTGTACGACGAGCCCACTGCGGGTTTGGATCCCATTGCCTCCACGGTGATTGAAGATCTCATTCGGGAGCTGCAGCAGGTGAAAAAAGCCTGTGAGAGCTACATTGTGGTGACCCACCAGCACAGCACCATTTACCGCGCCACCGACCGCATTGTCCTGTTGGCTCAGGGGCGGGTGCAGTGGGAGGGATCCGTGCAGCAGATTGAAACGTGCGATAACCCCTTTGTGCGGCAGTTTTTCAGCGGTAGCGTAGAAGGGCCGATTCAAGTGGCGGGGCAGGTGTGATGCGTTCGCGAGCAGTGCGAGAAGGGGCAGTGGGCCTGTTGATCCTGGCGGGGGCGCTGGGCTTTGCCGGCCTGTTTTTGTGGATCTACAACCTGCGCTTTGGCAGTCGCGGCTTTCAATTTACCGTCACCTATACCAACGTGGTCGGCCTGACAGAGGGATCCAGCGTGCGGCTGCGGGGGGTAACCATAGGTCGAGTGGAGCGGATTGTGCCTCAACCCAGCCAAGTAGAAGTACAGGTGACCATTGATCAGCCCCTAGTCATCCCCCGCGATTCCCTGTTTCTTACCAAACAGACGGGGTTGGTGGGGGAAACGGTGATGGACATCCTGCCCCAGGGGAGGGGTCAGGCGGCAACGGGATCCCCTCTGGCAGCGGATTGCGACAGCAGTCAAATCATCTGCGATGGAGATGTGGTGGAGGGCAAACCTGGAGTGGATTTTGGCCAGTTATTGATCCGGCTGGATCAGTTGCTCACACGGGTCAACGACGATGAGCTCTTCGACACCCTTAACGCCACCCTAGAAGGGATCACCCGCGTCGCCAATAGCGTAGCCAGTCTTTCAGAAACCGTAGAAGAGCGAGTAGCTGCCCTGCGCACCGAAGATCTGGACTTGTTGCAATTCACGACCGCTGCCACAGCCATCCAAGACGCGGCTGGGGCTGTGAGGGGAACTGCCCGCAGTTTGCAAGCGGCTGCCGATCAATTCACCGCCCTGGTGGATCAAAACCGCACTTCCCTTAACGCCGCCCTGGAGAACATTCAGCAGGTGAGCGCCGATCTCCAGGCCATGTCGAGCGCGGTGCGCCCGCTGGTTACCGATCCACAACTCCAGGCCGATGTGCGCCAGATCCTGGCCGAGGTGCGAGCGGCTGCGGAGAACGTGGCCCAAGCTACCGAAGATCTGCAGCAGATTGCCGCCAGCCTCAACGATCCGGGCACTTTAGCTACTCTGCGCCAAACCCTCGATTCCGCCCGCATCACCTTTCAGAATATGCAAAAAATTACCGCCGACATCGACGAGCTGACCGGGGATCCCCAGTTTCGCCGCGGCATTCGAGAGTTGGTGTTGGGGCTGAGCCGACTGGTCTCCAGTGTGCCCGGAGAAGATGGGATCCAGCCCGCGGTGGCCGAAGGGTATCACTTTCGTTTTGCGCCCGTCTCTTTTGCCCAGGGGATTGTCTCTGGATCCCAAGGATGGCAGCCGCAGACTTCCCCATAAGTTGGCTGCCTTTCCCCTCTCTCTAGCGGGAGTCTGGGATCCCTGAGATGACCCGCTGAGGTAACAACGGCGGCCAAAGCCGTTGAAGGGATCCCCAACCTGGGGTAGGCTTTGCGGATAAGGTGCTGTGCCTACGGCACCCCCTATGGCTACGCAACGCTGGCGCGACTGAGGTTGAGGTGTGAGGAATGTGTGGCATTGTCGGCTACGTGGGTTTTCAGTGGGCTGCCCCCATCCTGTTGGAGGGCCTGCGCACCTTGGAGTATCGGGGCTATGATTCTGCCGGCATCGCCACGGTGGATCCCGAAGAGGGATTGAGGATTGTTCGCGCTACCGGCAAGCTGCACAACCTGCTGGTAAAGCTGACGGCCAACATGCCCACCGCCAAGGTAGGGATCGGACATACCCGCTGGGCCACCCACGGCGGCGTGACCGAAGAAAATGCCCACCCCCAGTGCGACGAGCGCGGGCGCATTGTGGTGATCCAAAACGGCATTGTGGAAAACTACCTGGAGCTAAAGGAGCGTCTCCTGGAGCGGGGGATCCCATTTCGCTCCCAAACCGATACGGAAGTGATCGCCCAACTGCTGGGTCTCTACACCGAAGAGCTGGGCTCCTTTGAGGCGGCCTTTGGCCAGGTCATGGGGCAACTGCGGGGGGGAAACGCCGTGGTGGCTCTGGATCGGGAGGCGCCGGATCGGCTGATCGCAGCCCGTTTGGGCAATGCCGGAGCCGTGGTGGTGGGAGAGGGAGAAGGGGAAAACTTCGTGGCCTCCGATCTGCCTGCCATTGTCCGCCATACCCGCAAGGTGGTGTTCTTAGAAGATGGGGAAATGGCGGTTCTCACGGAGTCTCAAGTGCGCTACTTGCGCATTACCGGCGAGGAGCTGCGCAAATCCAGCATCACCGTGGCCTGGGATCCCGTCTCAGCCGCCAAGGGAGGCTACAAGCACTTCATGCAGAAGGAGATCTTTGAGCAGCCCCGCACCACCACCGATACGCTGCGGGGGCGGGTGGATCTGGAACAGGGCCGGGTGACACTGGAGGGGCTAACGCTTTCTGAAGCGCAACTGGCCCACATTGAGCACATCCACGCCGTAGCCTGTGGTACTGCCTGGCACGCCTGCTGGGTGCTCAAGTACTTCATCGAGAGCTTGGCCCGTACCCCCGTGGAGGTGGACTATGCCTCTGAGTTTCGCTACCGCCAGCCGGTGTTGCGCCCCAACCACCTGTTGCTGGCTCTAACCCAGTCGGGAGAAACCGTCGATACGCTGGCAGCCATGAGCGAGGCCCGCACCCAAGGGATCCCGACTCTGGCGATTGTCAACGCCATCGGATCCCAGGCCAGCCGTCTGGCGGATGCCGGGGTTCTCTACATCCATGCCGGTCCGGAGATTGCCGTGGCTTCCACCAAAGTGTTTACCGGCATGTTGGTGGCGGGGTATTTGCTGGCCCTGCAACTGGCCCAAGCCAAAGGGATCCTCAGCCCGGCCCAGATCCAAGCCCACCTGCAAGCCTTGATTGAGCTGCCGGGCAAGATCAGCCTGATGCTGAAGGACGCCGCCCTCTACGACCAACTGGCGGAGCAGTACCATCATGTTGCCAACATGCTCTATCTGGGCCGCTGGGTTAACGCCCCGATTGCCCTGGAAGGAGCTTTGAAGATGAAAGAGGTGAGCTATATCCACGCCGAAGGCTACCCGGCAGGGGAGATGAAGCATGGCCCTATCGCCCTCATCGACGAGCGGGTGCCGGTGGTGTGCATTGCCACCCGGGATCCCGTCTACGAAAAAATGCTCTCCAACATCGAACAGGTGCGGGCGCGGGGGGGACGGGTGATCGCCCTCATCAACCCCGAAGACACCCAGGTGCGGGAGAAAGCCGACCACATCATCGAGGTGCCCAGCACGACACCCCTGTTGTCGGCGGTTCTGAACGTGATCCCCCTGCAGTTGTTCGCCTATGCCATGGCTTTGCGCCGCGGAGCCGATGTGGATCAGCCGCGCAACTTGGCTAAGTCGGTAACGGTGGAGTAACGGCTGTTGCCCTTGCCGCCCCTGGCCTCTGGTTTTTGCAAAATCGGGCAGATCACCTCTTTTTCATCAGCAGCCGCAGGGGGGATCTGCCAATCGGAGAGGAGACCTTGAATTTGGCTTTTCAGCGCTTGCAGATCGGCAATTCGCTGTTCAATCTCCTGCAGCTTGCCTTGCAGATGCTGGCGAATTTCTGGACAAGGCTGCTCCCCTCGGTCGTGGACATCCAGGATTTGGCGGATTTCTTCTAAGCTCAGGCCCAGGCTCTGGCAGCAGCGGATAAAGGCCAGACGAACCAAAACCGAAGGGTCGAACAGCCGATAGCTGGACTCCGCCCGTTCCACCGTTGGCTTCAGCAGGCCTATCGATTCGTAGTAGCGCACCGTGCGTACAGGCAAGCCGGCTGCTAGAGCCACCTGGCCGATCTTCAGGCTAGCAGACAAGTCTCGGACAGCAGCAGGATTCGACATGTCCCCAACTGGATCCCTGTAGATTTCTTCAGCGTGACATACTCCCACACTCATGCTGACGCAAAGCGCTCCGCGCCGCCAAAGCGAGAGAGTGCGGGCTTCAAGGACTCCGTCCCGCTGACGCGAACAGTGACTCCGGTTAGCGCTCCGCGCCGCTAGCGCGAAAAGGACGTTTCCTGCGCTTGAGGACTACGTCCCGCTGACGCGAAAAGAACGGGATGCCCCACCGCCCTGTACTTGATGTTGATGGCCGCATGGTGGTCGCGTCCTAGTTCTAGCCCACAATGGGAACAAGAATGCCACCTGTCTTGAATCGCTTTCGGTACTCTTTGACCACACCGAGAGCAGTTTTGACTGCTGCCGTTGGGATTCACTGCAATCGCCCTCAGCCCAGCTCTTTCAGCCTTGACTGCCAGAATTCGCAGAAATTGTCCCCACCCAGCATCATAGGTAGATTTTGCTAGTCGGGTTCTAGCAACACCTTTGATATTCAGGGCTTCGTACCCAATATGCTTGCCTTTGCTTACCAGCCAGTTCGCTGTTTTGTCATGAAAATCTTTGCGCTGAGATAGTGGTTAGTGGATAGTCACTATTCACTATCCACTAGTCACTAGCCATAGGCGGTTTGACCCTTTCTTCTTGCGAGACACTGCCCGCTGCAGTCTCTTTAACCGCTTTTGGGCTCTGCGGTAATACTGGGGAACTGGAACAGACTCCCCCGCGTCGGTCACCAAAAAGGAGTCCAGCCCCACGTCGATTCCTATGGTGTTCTCCAGTGTTGGCAGGTCAGGGGTAAATACGGGGACAGATGAATCTTGCAGGCTCAAGGTCACATACCACCCGTCTGCCTTGCGGGTGATGGTAGCAGTCTTGATGACAAAACCGTCAGGCAAAGGACGGTGCTGAATTATCCGAACAGCACCGATTTTGGGCAGATGGATAAACTGCCCGCAAATGCAGTCTTGTTTCATCGGGGGGAAACTGAAGGAGCGATACCGCCCAGCTCCCTTAAATCTGGGTTTCCCTGCCCGCTTGCCGTTACCGTCCCCCTTCAGCCAGCGGTCGAATGCTTTGTGCACTCGCTCTATGCAGTTTTGCAGGACTTGCGAATGGACTGCTCTGTACTCCGGAAACAGGGCTTTCGTGCTCACCAAGTCCCGTTTCTGGGAGTAGAAATCGGGCTTGTCTTTCAGCTGGGGCAAATGACAGACTAGGGGACAAGCATTGATGTCACAGCGATTGTGTTCCCACCACGCAAGGCGCTCTGCCAAGCGGTAGTTGTACTGCTTCCGTAACAAGTCTAGCCACTCGCTCATCAAAGCAATCTGGCTGGGCGTAGGTCGCAAACGGTACTGGTAAGCAGTTCTCATTGAGGCAAGGGTAATCTACTGGAATGAATCCTACCCTATTGCTTCATGCGGTGGGGTTACCGTCTCGGTTTTAGGCCAGTCCATTGAAAACCAAAGTGTCCCCGCCTCTCATCCCGACCCTCACCCTGGATAGTGGTGAGTGGATAGTGACTAGCCACTAGTCACTAACAGAGGGCAGGGCTTCCCGGCGGTCTAGCTAACGCTACGCATCGCCAACAGGAGCGATGAGCAGGGGAAACGCTACAAAAAACAAACCGTGAAAAATCCCCCGGCCTCAAGGGTGAGGAGAACGTCAAACTGCCCAAAATTCCCCTGCAATTTGCAATGGCTACAAAAGGGGATCCCTAGAGCTTGCGGGAATAGAACTCAACCACCAAAAGCTCGTTGACCGGGGCGCAAATTTGCTCGCGGGGGGGCAATTCCTTGATGCGTCCGCGCAGCTTTTCTTTGTCAAACTCCAGGTAGTCCGGCAAAAACAACCCCGGATACTCCGCGTAGGCGGCCACCAGCTTGCGGGAAGATTCCTTGTTTTTTACTGTAATCACATCCCCCACTTTGCAGCCATAGCTGGGAATGGTTACCTTTTGGCCGTTAACCTCTATGTGGCCGTGGCTCACGAGCTGCCGAGCTGCCGGAATGGTTGGAGCCATGCCCAGACGAAACACGATGCAATCCAACCGCATTTCCAGCATTTGCAGCAAGGCCAAACCGGTGGATCCCTTGGAGCGCCGTGCCTTGCGCATGTAGCGGATCATCTGCCGCTCGCTCAGCCCGTAGTTGAAGCGCACCTTCTGCTTTTCTTCTAAGCGAATGGCATATTCGGATTTTTTCTTGCGCTCGGCGCCATGCATACCGGGCGGGTTGGTATTTTTGGGGCGCTTGCGCGTCAAGCCGGGCAGATCAAGTCCCCCGAAGCGACGAATAATTTTTAGGCGGGGGCCTGTGTAGCGGGACATGGGGGCATTTCTCCGAAATCAGCAAACAAAGTCAGCAAGAGATGGTCAGCTGGGGAGCAAGAGGACGAGGCACCAAAAGAATCGGCGATCTACTATATTAAGCGTTTAGTTCCTGCTTTGGACAAGGGGTCAAGGCGGTCTTTTGGGATCCCGTCTCCACCGTTCTAACTGTCTTGTCAGTCGTAGTGAACCCCCAGCTGAGTGCGGATGAAAGCGCGATCTTCGCTAAGCAAGCCGTTGAGGGTGCGCCGTTCCCCCAAGATGGGATCCGGATCCAGGCCGATGGCTTCCAAGTCGGCCAGCACCATCAGCTCCACCAACTGCGGGAAGCTCACCTTGGGCTCCCATCCTAGGACTCGCTTGGCTTTTGAAGCATCCCCCAACAGCAGATCCACCTCGGTTGGGCGGTAGTAGCGGGGATCGATCTCGATCAACACTTGGTCTTTGTACAACCCCTGTTCGGCTTGGCCGGAACCTTTCCAGGTAATCGGCAGGCCCACCAGCGCGAAGGCCCGTTCCACAAACTCGCGCACAGTGTGGGTTTCCCCGGTAGCCAGCACATAGTCATCCGGCTGGGGTTGTTGGAGCATCATCCACATCCCCTCGACGTAGTCTTTGGCGTAGCCCCAGTCCCGCTTGGCATCCAGGTTGCCCAGGTAGAGCTTGTCCTGTTTGCCGGCCACAATGCGGCTGACGGCGCGGGTGATCTTGCGGGTTACAAAGGTTTCCCCTCGCCGTGGGCTTTCGTGGTTGAACAAGATACCGTTGCAGGCGAAGAGGTTGTAGGCTTCGCGGTAGTTGACCGTCTGCCAGTAGCCGTACACCTTGGCACAGGCATAGGGGCTGCGCGGGTAGAAGGGGGTGGTTTCCTTTTGCGGGATCTCTTGCACTAGGCCGAACATCTCCGAGGAGCCTGCCTGGTAAAACTTCACCCGGATCCCGGTGCGCTGCTGGTAGTCGCGGATGGCCTCTAGAAGACGCAGCGTGCCCATGGCCACTGCATCGACGGTGTATTCCGGCGCATCAAAGCTCACCCGCACGTGGGATTGGGCCCCCAGGTTGTACACTTCCGTCGGCTGCACCTGTTCCAAAATCCTGCGCAGGGTGGTGCCATCCGTGAGATCCCCGTAGTGGAGAAACAGCCTGGCCTGGGGGTTGTGGGCATCCACGTAGATGTGGTCGATGCGGTCGGTGTTGAAGGTGCTGGCGCGGCGGATGATGCCGTGAACTTCGTAGTTTTTCTTCAACAACAGCTCGGCCAGATAGGAGCCATCCTGTCCGGTGATGCCGGTAATTAGGGCACGTTGGGTCATAGAGCTGGGGGCAAAGACTAGGAAAACACCAAAAATCAAAATGGCCTGAGGCTCAAGTCCAATGGCAAAACTCAAACCTCAAAGCGGAGACCTTGAAGCTAGAACATTATAGTGCAGCGGGACTCCTTCTCCTCAGGCAGGGCCCGCCGAGGCACATTCCTGGCCAAGGGTGTGGTCTTTCAACCGTTGCAAAGCGGCAGTCAGGGCTGTGGGCCAGGGATCCGGCTGGCGCAGTTGTCGCACTCCCTGGGGCAGGCACAGCACAGAGGCGCGGCTGGTGCGGGCAATGGCTTCCAGATCCGGCAAGGGATCCAGCAGCAGCCCTTTTTCCATAACTTTGCGCAAGAGCGGTTCGTAGCCAGGAGGCGGGGGCTCGTCAGCATGGCCCAACAAGTCTCCTTCAGGGCCGCGAAAGATCTGCTTGCGACCGGGAAGGGTGGCTTTGGCAAAGGAAGCTTTGGCCACCGGGATCCCATTGATTTCCACCAATTTGTACACCCCGTTTACGCCTTCTCCAGTTACCAGGCGGGTGCCCACCCCATAACCGCTGATGGGGGCTTGGGAGCGATGCAGGCGCTCGATCTCGTATTCGTCCAAATCCCCACTGACGAACACCGGGGCGCCTTGAGGCAAAATTTGTTTCACCCGGCGAGAGAGATCTTCCAAATCTCCCGAGTCGATGCGCACCCCGCCGATTTCCCCCTGGGATCCCGGTTGATCTGGGCTTCTGGCCGCAAAGAGCTGGGCTGCTGTGCGCGCCCCTTGGATGGGATCGTAGGTATCGATTAGAAGCGCAGCTTGGGGAAAGTAGCGCCGAAAGGATTGAAAGGCGCGGGTTTCGTCTCCCGAGAGAGCAGCAATGGCCATCACTAGGGAATGGGCCATGGTTCCTGCCGGCTTGCGCCCCAATTTCAGGGCTGCCAAGACGTTGGAGGTGGCATTGAACCCTGCCGCCAGAGCCGCCCGGGCTGCCCACAGCCCCGCCTGGGGACCAAAAGCTCGCCGGGTGCCGAACTCCAACAAAATGGCCTCATCCCCTGCTGCATCTCGCATACGGGCCGCCTTGGTGGCGATCAGGGTCTGGTAGTTAAAGGTGGACAGCAAGTAAGTTTCCACCAGTTGGGCTTGCCAGAGGGGGGCTTCCACCCGCAACAGGGGCTGGTTGGCGAAAATGGCGGTTCCTTCCGGCACCGCCCACACATCCCCCTCAAATCGGCAGCGGGCCAGCAGCTCCCAAAAGCGCTCCGGCGCATCGGCGAAAATGCCCGTTTCCCGCAGCGCTCGCAAAGCCTCGGGGGCGAAGCTCAGTTGCTGCAGATAGTCCACTGCCTGGGTGAGCCCCATGGCGATTAGGTAGCCATAGTCGGTGGGCAGCCGCCGCACAAACAGCTCAAAGGCAGCGGGCTGAGACTCTAGCCCTTCCCCCACGTAGCAGGCGGCCATGGTGAACTGGTACAGGTCGGTTAGCAGGCCATAGTCTTGGGGCCGCAACGACGAGAAATCAGGGCTCAACATGAAAAACCTCGGGGCAGAAGCCAGTGGGGAACGGCGGGATCGAGCAGAGGGCTGTTGCGAAGGTTATAGTGAAACTTACCATAAGTAAGGCTGCTTGTAGGGATCCACCAGAAGCATCACAACCCCAAAAAACCCTAAAAATCGGCCTCGACAAGACACCAAACCCAAACTCAGCCAGAAATACAGGCGGCCATCTGGACAAAATCTTGCCCCCAACTTATAGTGAAACCAACCATAAGTGTTACCCGTCCAACTCTATCGAGCGGGTGCAAGCCTGGTCAATCCAGCCCCCACCGGAAGAACGCCATGAATACCACTCTACAGGAGCTAACTGTTAAGGCTCCAGCGGGCCTTCCCCCCCACTTTGATCCGGAGCGGGTGGGGGAGATTTGGCGCGTGCCCTACCAACAGCGGGCAGCAGAAGCCGAGCGCTGGGCCAAGGAGCAAGGGATCCCGCCGGCGGAGGCCGATCAGGTGCGGGTGGGCTTGTTGCTCATTGATGTGCAGAACACCTTTTGCATTCCCGGCTTTGAGCTGTTTGTGGCCGGTTCCAGCGGGTTGGGAGCGGTGGAAGATAATCGCCGGCTTTGTCAGTTCATCTACCGCAATTTGGCCTGCATCACCCAGATTGTTGCCACTCTCGACACCCACACGGCCATGCAGATCTTCCACCCCGTCTTTTGGGTGGACGCGCAGGGAGCCCATCCTGAGCCGGCCACGGCCATTTCGGCAGCCGATATCCGCTGCGGACGCTGGCGGGTTAACCCCGCCATGGCTGCCAACCTCACCCAGGGGGATCTGACGCGGTTGCAGGTCTACGCTCTGCACTACGCCGAGCAGTTGGAGCAGGGGGGAAAATATCCCCTCATCGTCTGGCCCTACCACTCCATGCTGGGGGGGATTGGCCATGCCCTGGTGCCAGCGGTGGAGGAGGCGATTTTCTTTCACGGCATGGCCCGCTGCAGCCAGCCCAGCCTGCAGCTCAAGGGAGCCAATCCCTTGACGGAAAATTATTCCGTGCTTAGCCCGGAGGTTTTGACCGGGCCGGAAGGGGATCCCATCGACGAGAAAAATGAGCTCCTCATCCACCACCTGCTGCAGTTTGACGCCCTGATCGTGGCTGGCCAAGCCAAAAGCCACTGCGTGGCCTGGACGGTGAGCGACCTGCTGCAAGAGATCCAGGCCACGGATCCCAGCTTGGCCAAGAAAGTCTACCTTCTGGAGGACTGCACCTCGCCGGTGGTGATTCCCGGCGTTGTGGATTTCAGCGAACAGGCGGAGGCCGCCTTCGCCCGCTTTGCGGAAGCAGGAATGCACCGAGTGCGCTCCACGGATCCCATCTGGGAGTGGCCTGAGTTTCCCCGGGATCCCAGCTGACCTCCAACATCCGGTATGATGCAGCAGGATCTTCTGCTGGAGCAGCCCTGTGTACGGTCGCGGTAGCGGTGCGGAGCACTCTCGCGGTAGCGGTGCGGAGCACTTTTGGGATCCCCGCCCTGAGGCCAGTTCCACCGTCTCCAGCAGTCTGCGCCCCCCCAGCGGTGCCCGGGATCTCCTGCCGCGGGAAGTACAACGGCGGGAGAAGCTGGAGGCTCAGCTGACCCGGGTTTTCCGGCGCCATGGCTACCAGCGCATCATCACTCCCACCCTAGAGCGGCTGGAAACGCTGCTGGCGGGGGGATCCATCCGCGCTGAGTCGGTGCTGCAACTGCGGGATGGCGAAGGGACGATGCTGGGGCTGCGCCCCGAGTTCACTGCTTCCATTGTGCGGGCGGCAGCCACCCGTCTAGCCGGTGGGCCTTTGCCGTTGCGGCTCTACTACCACGGCAGCGTTTTTCGCAACAGCCGGCGGGAGGAGGGATCCTACAGTAGCCAGGAGTTTTTTCAGTCCGGAGTGGAGCTGATCGGGGCAGGGGGATGGCTGGCAGATGCCGAGATTCTGCTGCTGCTGGCCGATTGCATTCGCTCGATCGGCATCTCTTCTTGTGTAAACGGGACGGAGGCCGCCTGGACGCTGCTGCTGGGAGATGTCAGCCTCACCGAGAGTTTGCTCAGCGCCGTTGCCCCCACGGCTCAAGCGGCAGTGCGCCGTGCCATTGCCCAGCTCGACTACGTTTACCTGGAATCGGCCCCTCTGCCGGAAGCCGCCCGCCAGATTGGCTTGCAGATTCTGGGGCTGCGGGGCCAGCCCGGCTCAGTTCTTTCTGACCTGGCTCAGTTGCCTGTGCCGCCTGAGCGGCTGCGGGATCTGCGGCAGCTCTGCCAGGTGCTGGAGGAACATGGGGTGCGGGTGGTGCTGGATCTGAGCTTGTTGCAAACCCTGGCCTACTACACCGGCATCGTTTTTCAGGCGGTGGCGAGCGGGGAGGTCATTGCTCTGGGGGGGCGCTACGACCGGCTGCATGCTCTCTACAGCCCTCAGCAGGTCGAACAGCCGGGGATCGGCTTTACCCTTCTGCCGGATACGCTGCTGCGGCTCTTGCCCCCCGATCCCCAAACCGAGGAGATGGGCTGCAAACGGTTGGTGGTGCCCCTGGTGCCGGCAGGGATCCCGGCGGCGCTGGCCTTGGCCGCCCGCTGGCGAGAAGAGTGCACCGCACCGCTGACGCGAACGGAGGCGGTGGAGCTGGAATTGCTGGATCGGGCCCCTGAAGAGATCGAAGCCTATGCCCGCCAATGTCGGATCCCGGAGATCGCCTGGGTACAAGCCGACGGCAGCTACCACATCACCCACCCGGGCTAATGCTGGCAAGGTTGACCTCCCAACAGAGACGGGGCTGCACCAGTTGCAACAGGTGTTGGCGAATGCGTTCCAACTGCCGGATGGCGCTCTGCACCCCTGGCGCAAACGGCTGACGGGATCCCTGCGCCCAAAAATGCTGCTGCAAATAATCGATCAGCCACAGTTGTGCCGGCAGCTCCAAACTGGCCACCGCTCTGCCCAATTCCAATGCTTGCTGGAGAGAAGAGTGCCAGGGCCAACGTTTGAGTTCCTCAAGGAGCGACGGCGGGATCTGCTGCAGGTGCTGGTGGGCCAGCAAGGCCAAGCCGGGGCTGCCCTGGGCCAAGGCAATCAGCTCGGATCGAGGGATCCCTGCCAGATCTGGGCAACCCAACCCACTCAGCACCCGGTCGACCTCTTCTGGGCTGAGGCGGCGAAAAGGCACCATCTGGCAGCGGGACAACAGCGTCGGCAACAGCGAGGCCGCCTGGGGGGCGATGAGAACAATGTGGGCCGGGCCGGGCTCTTCCAGAGTTTTCAACAAAGCATTGGCAGCGCTTTCCGCCAAGGTTTCGGCTCCCTCCAGCACCACCACCGCTCCCGATAGCGGGGCGGAGCCCTTTCGCTGGGCTCGAATCGGCTTGCGGGCACAGAAGCGGGATACCCCCTGCACCTGCTCCAGGCGAATTTGGGGCGGCGAGCGCCGTTGCAAGGTTTGCGCCTCCGGGGAGTCTGCCGCAATTAGGCGGCCTTGGTGCAGGTAGGTGGGGCTGACCCAGTGGAGATTGGGATGGTTGCCCGCCAGCAGCCAACGGCAGTGGGAGCACTTGCCGCAAGGGATCCCGGAGCTGGATTCGCACAAGAGGGCCTGGGCAAACCAACGGGCCATCAGCTTCCGCCCCACCCCTTGGGGGCCCAAGAAGCAGTAGCTGGAAGTCACCCGCTCCTTCTCCAGGGCCGCCACAAGCAGTCGTGCCGCCATCTCCTGCCCGACAATGTGCTGTGGAGGCAAGACCTTCATCCGCTTGACGGTCTCGGCGCTCGGACGGAGTTCTGGCATATCTCAGCATCCGCTGGCAGAAGCTGGCAGGAAATGTTTGCGAAAATACTGCAGCGTCTCCGGTCGCAATAACCCCCGCTCCACCAAGGGATCCCCCCAGTGGGGCGAAGATTCATCCATCGGTGGCAAGGACTCCAGCACTTCAGCAGCCAACAAGTCGGCAGCCTTGAGGAACTGATACATTTACGCTGAACACTGCTGAACATCACTGTTCAACTATGCAGCGATAGCATTCTGTTTGTTTCCAAACAGAATGGCGGTATCCCGCAAAGCTTTGAGTAGAATACCCAAAGCGCAGTTTCCGTGTCGTCTTACTACCAATTTTCTGCTTTGCTTTGGCTACCATGTTGGCAGACTCGAAAGTAAACAGAAAGATCAACTGGTAGTAATCCGTACTGAACATATTATACATTATTTTCAGTATAGTTGAGCTTATTATTGACTAGAGTCATGCTCTCCCACCGTGCGGCACCCCGACAAACGGGCAGAATACCCCCCATCCGCAAAGAACTTGAAAGTGCTATGCCTCCGGCACCCTACCGGGAACCGCACCGCTACCGCGACCGTGGTTGCCTTCAGGCCGGTACACTCGCCAATGACCGCGGTCAGCTTGCCCCCCGACTGTTGCCAGCGGCTGAGGATGTCTTGGATCTGGGGCCGATCCAGCAAGCCCGCTGCCTGCAAGTTTTGGAACAGATGCCTGGCCCAGGGGGTGAGTTCCGCCAGCAAAGGATCCGTCGGCGTATCCTCAGGAGTGTCGGCGTCGGTCTCGGGTTCCTCCGGTCTCCCCGTAAGGACTGCGTTTCGCTCACGCAAGCGTGCTGGCCCATCTTTGGCGGTTGAGCCAGAGAAGTTGGCTGCTCTCAACTGGGCTTGGGCTGCTTCGGCGATCAGCTTTTGCTGTTCGTAACTCACCTGCAGCAGACGGTTGCGATTCTGCTCAATCTTGAGGTTCTCCTGTAAAGTCTCCAAGCTCTGTCGGTAGGCCGCTAGCAGCTCTCGCGCGTCTCGCAGTTCCACCGTCAAGTTGGCCTGCTGCTGTTGAAGGGCGCTGAGGCGGGATCCCATCGTTTTCAGTTGTTGTTGAGCTTGCTCCAAGGCTTCTTGGCGGGCTTGCAGGGATCCCTCCAGTTGGACAATGCGCTGGTCGGCCTCGGCCCGTTCTGCCCTGAGCTGGTGGATCAGGGCTTGGCTCTGCTGCAGTTGCTCCTCCAGTTGAGCAAGGTGCGCTTCGTAGTCACGGTTGGCTGCCATCAGCTGTGCTATTTCCGCTTGCAGTTGTTGTAGCTGCGCCTGTAAGCTTTCCACCTGCTCTGGGGGAACATAGCCGGAAAGCCGCGCCATTTGGGCCTCGTGCTCTTGCTGTAGCTGGGCGTAGCGCTCTTGCCACATCTGCAAAGCGGCCCTCAGCTCCGCAATCTGTTGCTCCAAGGCGGCAACCTGCTCTGGCCAGAAGGAGTCCAGATGTCGGGATGGGGCAGCTTCTGGCTCTGCAGCTTGCTGGGCAAGTTGGGCCTGCAACTGATCCCGCTCCGATCGGAGCTGCTGGATTTGATGAAGCGCTGCCTCCAATTGGGCGCGTAGGTCAGCCACAACGCTGCTGGGCACCGAGTCCAACTGGCGTTTCTGCAGAATCTGGATTTGCTCTTGCAACTGCTCCAGTTCCGACTGATAGCAATCTTGCTGGGTTTGCAACTGCCGCTGCGCCCTTTGCTCAGCAGCGCGGGCAAGAGCCAGCTCCGTTTCTAGACGTTGCAGTTGTTCCCGCCAAACCCGCAAATCCTGCTGCAACGTTGCCTGGTGCTGGAGCTCCGCCTGCTGGAGACGAATGGTGGCTTCCAGTTTTTGAATGCGCTGCTGATACTGGCTTTGAAAATCGGCAATCTGCTGGTTCATGCTGGCCAGGATCCGATCCCATTCCTGTTCCTGGAGCTCGATTTGTAGCCGCAAGGCTTCCACTTGCTTGCGGTAGTCAGCCAAGGTGGCCGGTTGAGGCTCATCGGCAAAGGGATCCGAGGCTGCCGCGGCTAATGTTCCAGGGATGGAATCTCCCCCAACTGCGGATTCGAGACTCGATGGCTGAATTGTTCCCTCGCAAGAGATCTTGGCCTCTTCGGGTACAGCCAAATCCTGGGCCAGAGCTTCTCGGCCAGGAGTTGCCGCTCTTTGGGGGGTAAGCTGAACCTCGGGTTTGGGATCCCTGGCCAAAAAAGGCTGCAGTGCTTCCCACGCATTGGGGGAAGCCATCCGTTGCAGTTGCACCTGGACATCCAAGGCGCGATCCAAAATGGCGGGCTGTACCCAACCTTTCCAGGTGAGGATTTCCCCCAATTTCCGCCCATAGCGACGCTGTTGAGCCAGAGCAACCCGCAATTGCTCGAAATCCAAATGGCCCAGCGCCACCAAAATCTCTCCTAGAGAAAGGGACTGGCTGGGCAGGAAGCGGTAGAGATCAGCCAGAGTGAGCCAGCCGCGCTCGAGACACACTTCTCCCAACTTGAGGTGGTTTTGCTGTTGCTCTCGCAGAGCCTGAGCCAACTGGGATTGGGAGATCAGACCCGCCCGCAGCAAACGCTGTCCCAGCGGTAAGCTCGACTCAGCCCCGTCGGCAGCAGCACCCCGCCCCTCCAGAAAGGGGAATGGGGTAGAGCCACTCTGGGAGGAAGAGGAGCGCGGAGGCATCAATAAAGTTCCCAGTTTAGGACTGTGTTGTTGCTGTACTTTAGCTTATCGCCCCTCAGGATAAAGCACAAAGAGATGCCAACGCCACATTGACCAGAAAACTGGGTTACAAGCCCCGCCCTTTATGACGGCTTCTTGATACAGTAACTGCGAACTCCGCCAGCTTGTTCGCCTGCGGCGGCACTGAGTGCTTCGTGGTGCAGTACCTGATACATTCACGCTGAACTCTCCTGAACATGGTTCAGGAAAGAAGCGATCGCATCCTGCCTATCTCTGAGCAGGAAGGCGGTATCCCGCAAAGCCCTGAGGAATACCCCCCGAGCGCTTTCCCCCTTCACTTCCCGGCAACCGTTGCGGTGGACTCAAGGATCAGGGGGAAACTTGGTCTACTATATCCCTCTCAATGACTTTTGCCAAACCGCCTAAAGCTCAGTAAATTCAGCAAAGTTCAGGGTTTTGGGGGTTAGAGGCATGCTCTTACTAGAGGGACATTAGAGGGACAAAGTATCTGGGAGTCTCTTCCCAGTAATTAGGGCGGCGGCATCCCTCTTCGTGCATAGGGATGGAGCAGTACAGCCTGTTAAGGAATCAAGGGGCACAGTAGCAACACCTAGCAAACCAACTTCGGAAGCAGAATGGATTGATGAGTAGTCAAGAGGTCTCTGCTATCTGCTCCATCCCATACTTCCCGGCTCTGGAAAACTGCCGGATAAAAGGCTTCAATACCGACCACATCCTCTCAATCGGATTCAACTCTGGTGCATACACAGGCAGGTCTATGATCCGCGCACCTGTTCCTTGAATCAAACCCTCCACTTCCGAACTCTAATCACCACCTTCCGCGCATCCAGTTCCGAACATGAGTCACTTTGCAAAAACTCCAGAAAATTGCTCTTCCGCATTCCACCCTTGATAACACAACAGCCTACTACCTCTCTCCAGGAAATAGCTTCAATAATCTTATGTTTTTTCCCTTTGCATCTCTGACGGTAACTGTAAGCTCTTTGACTGCGTAAACTCCGAGATACCCCTCCGTTCCATTGCCTCTCACACCCTTGTCTGGTCTAGAATAGCTATATCTTCCACTGGTATATTCTTGACTTCTTAACTATAGGCTAATTGTTGCCTTTGCACCTCCTCTTCTCTGATTTTTACACTGCGGTAATTCTTTTTAGCGTCATTCCTCGCTTTTTTAAAAAGTTGTCTATCGTAACAGCACTCACATCAGTATCCAGTTGCTCTCGTAGCAGTTCTTGATACTACCACGGATAATAGTTCAGGCGCCTTTCAATGACCGTCATAACTTCTTGCCGGTGTTGTTCCAGAATACCTACTCGCTTTGTGCCGACTTTCTTGGGGGATAAATCCTGAGTTTGTTGATACTGATGCACCCAGTGGTGCAGTGTTCTTTGGGTTACCATGAACTGTTCCGCTACCTGGCAAGTGGAGGTCTTGCCTGCCTGATAAGCTGCCACAACTCTTTGGGATAAATCTAACAAATAGGTTGGTATATATCTCTCTTTTCTCTTGGATACTTGTATCCTAATTCATAGGCTGTAATCGGTGAAGTGCCAAAAATGATTCTGATTCTTGTTTCAGCATCGTTGCTGAGCAACCGCTAGGGTGTAGAGACGCGGATCTTCGACAAGAGGATCCCTAGGAAAAAACGAGAAAGAAGGAGAGAAAATCATGTCTGCCAGCACCCTTGTCCGTTGCGCCTGTGAACACTGCAACTGCAGCTTCGAGAGCAGCCAAGGCTATCGCTACGAAGGTCAACTCTACTGCAGCGAAGCCTGTGCCACCCACAATCACGAGCACCCCTCCGCCTGCTGTGTGGCTTCCCACTGCTGCCAGTAGGGTTCAAGGTAGCCCATCATCCCCAGCCCTTTCCTCTGGGATCCATTTCCCCCCTGGGCCGTTTTTGATAGGCTCCTAGGAACCTTTATCCCTGTCGAGCTTGCATGGAATACCGCTGGGAGCTGCTGCCCACTCCCCCCCAGTTCAATCCGCAACTGAGCCGGGAATATGGCAAGTATGCGGCCAAGGTGATGGCTCTGCGGGGTCTGCACACCTGGGAGCAGGCGCAGGCCTTCGTGGATCCCGAACACTATTCCCCCACACCACCAGCATCCCTGCCGGATCTGGAGCGGGCGGTGGCGCGGCTGCTGCAGGCACGGGAAAGGGGAGAGACCCTGTGCATTTGGGGGGACTTTGACTGCGATGGTGTCACCAGCACCAGTCTTCTGCTCTCGGCGTTACAACCCTTGGGCTTCCGAGTCCAGTTCACCATACCGCTGCGCAGTACCGAAGGGCACGGCCTCAACCCTCAACGGCTGCAGCAGGTGCTGGCCCAGGGCTGCCAAGTGATCCTGACGGTGGATTGCGGCATGGGCAATACCGCCGAAATTGCCATGGCCCAAGCCCAGGGGGTGGACGTGATCGTGACGGATCACCACATGCTGCCGGATCCTCTGCCCCCTGCCCATGCGGTGGTCAATCCCTTGCGGCTGCCGGATGACCATCCGCTGCGCTTCTTGCCGGGGGTGGGAGTGGCCTACAAGTTGGCGGAGGCGCTCTACCAAGCCCTAGAGATCCCTGGTGTCGAGCAGCACCTGGATCTGGTGGCGGTGGGAATTGTGGCCGATGTGGCGGTGTTGCAGCGGGAGTGCCGCTACTTGGTGCAGCGGGGCCTGCCGGTGCTGGCCAGTACGCAGCGCCCGGGGTTGCGAGCTCTGCTGGCCCAGGTTAGCAACGGCCAGCTCCAGAGGTCGCCGACAGCCCAGGATATTGCTTTTCGCATCGCCCCCAAGTTGAACGTCATTGGCCGCTTGGAAGACGCCAGCTTAGCAGTGGAGCTGCTGACCACCTCCGATCCAGAGCGGGCCCAGGCGCTGGTGCAACGGTTTGTTGCCCTTGACGAAGAGCGCCGGCAGCTCACCCAGCAAGTGATCCAAGAGGCCAGCCAACAGGTAGAGAGCTTGGATCTGACCCGGGAAGGAGCCATTGTTCTGGCGGAAGCCGGCTGGAACCCAGGGGTTCTGGAGATCGCGGCGGCGCGCTTGGTGGAGCAGTACCGCTGCCCGACGGTGTTGATTGCCAAAGACGAAGCCACAGGGCTGGGCCATGGGTCGGGTCGTTCCCTGCCAGGGGTGAACCTGGTGGAGGCCATCGAGGCCGTGCGCCCCCTCTTGCGGCGGGGAGGCGGACACCCCATGGCCGCCAGGATCCAAGTGGATCTGGCTTGCCTGGCCGCTGTGCAACTGGCGTTGCAGCGGGAGCTGGCCGCGCGGGTTAGCCCGGATCAGCGGGCTCGCGCCTTGGCGGTGGAGATTATCCTCGACTGGGAGCTACTGGTCTCTCAGGATCGGGATGGGGTGGCAGAGCTGGATGAGGTGTATCGGCAATTGCAGCTTCTGCAGCCCTTTGGGCACGGCAACCCCAACCCCGTCGTTGCCTTGATGAACTTCCGTCCCAATAGCTCCAACCTGGGAGTCTCCCGCAATGGCCGCCACCTCAAGTTTGAACTCCAAGGCTCGCCGGGATCCCGTACCCTGTGGTTTTGGCAAGCCGGAGAAGAGCTGGAGCGCTGGCAAAAATGCCAGGCTTTGGACATCGCCCTCCAGTTGGAGGCGGATGACCGGGGCAGACAGCCTTGGCAGGGCAAAGTGCTGGCGGTGCGCCCTGCGGGAGAGTGGCAGGCACCCACCATTTCCGCCCCTCGCCTACAGATCCAAGATTTTCGGCAGAAACCCCTGCCGGATTCGCTGAAAGGGGCCATCTGTTACGACGGGCAGGAGGCCGAGAACCTTGTTCCACCACCAAAAGGGGCAAAGCTGGTGCTGGCCCGCTGGCCCTGGCTACCGGCGGACTTGGCACAACTGCTGCAACAGGTACAGCCCCGAACCCTGATCCTGGCCGCTTCTGCCTCCCCCTGGGAGCAGATCCCCCAGCAGATTGCCCAACTGCAAGCGCTGTGGCAAGCAGGCCGACGGGATCCCGAGGATCTGGCTGCAGTAACTGGCTTTCCCCGGCAGTGGCTGGCGGAACTGGACAGTCCGGAGCAGATCCCCACGCTACTGATGGGCCGCCTTCAGGAATCCCAAGCCTTTCACCGCTGGCTGGACGAGGCCAGCCCCACCCAGATTGCCCAACTGTGTCAGCGGCTAATGCAATCGGATCCCCTCTCAAGAGAGACAAGAGAGAAAAGAGAAAAGAACGGAGAGTAGTGAGAAGGGAGTATCCTCACTCCTCTCTCCTCACTTCTCACTCCTCATTGTTGCTCCCCACCGCTGACGCGATACTCTGGATCAAATGGCTCAACCTCATTTTTTCCAGCAACCAGAGCCCCTCAGAGTTTTCCGTGATCCCGGTTCGCCTAACCTTGCACAATTTTCTCTGTTACGCTCACGCCGTTTTGGATCTGCGTGGGATCCATACTGCCTGCATTTGTGGCCCCAATGGGGCAGGCAAGTCTGCCCTGCTCGATGCCCTCACCTGGGGCCTTTGGGGGCAAAGCCGGGCTAGCAATGATAGCGATCTCATCCGCAAGGGGGCCAGCGAAGCCTGGGTAGAGGTGATCTACCGCTCCCGAGGACAAACCTACCGCATCCTGCGCAGCCGTCATCTATCGGGCGAGGGATCCCTGGAGTGGCAAATTCAAACCGGAGAAACCGACGGCCAACCTCGCTGGCGCAGCCTAACCCGCCGCGGCATGCGCGCCACCCAACAGGCCATTCAAAGTCAGCTCAGCCTCGACTACGAGACCTTTATTCACTCTGCCTATCTGCGACAAGGACAAGCGGATGCCTTCACCCTGAAGCGTCCTGGCGAGCGCAAGCAGATCTTGGCCGACATGCTCAAGTTG
Source organism: Thermostichus sp. MS-CIW-41 (assembly GCF_054058915.1). NCBI lineage: Bacteria > Bacillati > Cyanobacteriota > Cyanophyceae > Thermostichales > Thermostichaceae > Thermostichus > Thermostichus sp. MS-CIW-41. The sequence continues at coordinate 18,222 of NZ_JBSSBO010000007.1, read as the reverse complement.
GGGCAGTACGATTTGCTGGCCGACCGCTGCCGGGAACAGGCGCGCAGTGCCAAACTCAAAGCCGATCTGCTCCAAGAGCGCCTGCAGCAGCTCAACCAACAACAGGCCCACGTTGGCCAAATCCAAGCCGAGCTGGAGCGACTCCAACAACGGCAAACTCATCTGCAGCAGCTCCTAGCCCAGCAACAGCAGGAATTGCAAGCCCTAGAGCGCCTCTACGAACATCGCTGCATCCTGCAGGAGCGCCACCAACACCTTACCCAACACTTGCAAAAGCTCGGCACCAACCTACAGCACACCGAGCAACAGTGGCGTGCCCAGCGACAGCACCTGCTCCAGTTGGAAGAGCTGATCGCCCAGAGTGAAGACATCCTGGCGGGTTACGAACGCTACCAAGCCCTGATGGCCCAAGATCGCCATCTCCACCACCTCTTCGAGCAACAGCAGCATCTGCTCCAAGAACGCCAAAAGCTGCAAGCCCAGCAAGCAGAGCAGCAACAGCAGCAACTGCGCAAGATGCAACGGCTGCAACAGGAGTTGGCCACCTGCCAAGCCCAGGCCCAAGCCGATGCCCAATTGCTGGCAGAACAGGAGCGCATCGAAATCGGCCTGCGCCACTACCAGCAAGCTCAAGAGCGTCTCCAGGCCCTGAACCAAGCCCAAGCTCAAGCCGCCGTCCTTCTCCAGCAGCAACAGCATTGGCAAGAGCAAATCCGCCGCGAGCGGGAACGCCTGCAAGCCCGCGTTCAGCTTCTCAGCCAGCAACTACAAAGCCGGGAAACTCTAGCCCAGCAGCAGCAGCACCTGGAGCAGAAAATTGCCGAAGGAGAGGCCGCCTTGGCAGAGCTGGAGCGACGGCGTCTCTACCAGCAGCAGGTGTTGGAAAAAGTCCAAGAACGACGGCTGTTCGTGCAAAAGCTCCAGGAACGCCAGCGGGTTCTCCAGCAACAGTGGCAACAGGAAGAAGAACGCTGCCGCCTGCTGGTGACCACCTGGGAGGAAGGTCAAGAGGTGTTTTCCGCTCAAAGTGCTCCGCGCAGCGAACGAGATCAGGTCACCCCCACTTTGGCGAGAGTGACGGCCCTTGTCGAGGAGACAGCAGAACAAGAGGAGGGATCCCCGGCCCTATCTTCCGCCGGTCAACCTGCCGAGTCATCCCCCGCAACGCCAACACCAGAGCCGCAGGGATCCGGCTTTATGGCTCCGCAACGCCGTCGCCACTGGACTTGCCCCCTCTGCGCCCGTCCCCTCAGCCTGCGCCTGCGGGATGTGGTGCTGAAAAAACACCGCGAGCGTCAAGAGGAAATTGCCGGCGAACTGTTTGTTATCCGCGAACAACTGGCGGTGGCCGACCGGGAGATCGAACTCTTGCAAGAAGAATACCGCCGTCTTAGCCAAGAACTGGCCACTTGGGATGAGCGCCTGCACCTTCAAGGGCGATTGCAACAGCAGTGGGAAGCCGAGCAGGAGCGCTGTCGGCAAATCCAGCTCTGGCAAGCAGAGGCGGCAGAGTTGAGGGAAATCCTTGACCGGGAAGCTTACGCTCAAGAAGCTCGGCAACAGCTCCAGCAGATCCAGCAGGCCCTGCACCAACTGGGCTATGACGAGCGCGAGCACGCCCTACAACGGGGAGAACTGGAGCGCTGGCGCTGGGCCCTGGGCCGCTCTCAAGAACTCCGCAAGGCCCAAGAGCGCCGCTCTCGCCTCTGCGAGCAAATCGCATCTCTACAGGCACAACTGGAAACCCTGCAACAGGTGGGATCCAAGGACTCCGTCCCGCCAGTGGGATCGGATTCTCCCCTGGCGGAGCGGTTGGCTCAGGTGGAACAGGCGTTAAACCACCTGGGCTACGATGGATCCCTGCACCAGCAGGTGAAAGCCGAACTGGCCCAAGCGCAACTCTGGCCGGTGCGCCTGCAAGCCCTACAGGTGGCCCGCCAGGAACTGCCGGAGGTGGCAGCCCGCACCCAAGCCTTATCCCAACGCCTACAGGAAAGCCGCCAGCACTTTGCCCAGGCCACCCAAGAGTTGGAACGGCTTCAGCAACAACTGGCGGAGCATCCCGAGGTTTTGCCTGCTCAGCTGGAAGGGATCCGCCAAACCCTGCGGGAGCACCGCCGGCGGCTGGATGAGGTGCTGTCTCAGATAGGGGCCGCCCAACAACGGCTACAACAGGCGGTTCAACAGCAGGCGGAACAGGCCGAGCTGGAACAGCAACTGCAACAGGCCCGCCGCCAGCAGCAGGTGTACCAAGAGCTGGCCAATGCCTACGGCCGCAACGGCATCCCCGCCCTGATCGTCGAAAATGTCCTGCCCGAGCTGGAAGCCCAGGCCAACCAGATCCTGGCCCGCCTGACCCAACACCGCCTGCACCTGCAATTGGTTACCCAGCGCTCCGGGCGACGCTATTGCTCACCGGCCAAGCTGTCCTCCGTAGCGGGACGGAGTCCCTATGACACCCTCGACATTCTCATTGCCGATCCCCACGGCACCCGCCCCTACGAGACCTACTCCGGCGGAGAAGCCTTCCGCATCAACTTCGCCATTCGCCTGGCCTTGTCCCGCCTGCTCACCCAGCGCTCGGGATCCGACCTGCAAACCTTAATCATCGACGAGGGGTTTGGATCCCAGGATGCCACCGGGCGCGCCCAACTGCTGGCTGCCATCAACGCCATCGCCCCGGACTTTGCCTGCATCTTGGTGATTACCCACATCCCCAGCCTGCAGGATGCTTTCCCCCACCGCATCGAGGTACAGCCCTCTCCCCAGGGATCCCGCCTCTCCATTCGCGGCTAGTCCCTTCAGGAGTTGCCGGCACGATTTTGCAGCCACTGCTGCAACAGGGGCACCAGAGTCTCGCTGAGTTGGTTCCACTGGTCGGGCTTCTGGACGGTGGTCAGCAGCTCCACTCGCTCGCCTCGGATCACCAGAAAGCCAACTGGCTCGATGCGCACCCCACCCCCCGCTCCCCCGAACAGACTGGCCGGATCCCCGCCGTTGCCGCGACAGCCAGGAGCAGTCTTTCCAAAGTTACCCCCTCCCCCACCCAAGCCAAAATGCAAGGACATGTAAGGGACAATAATCGTCTCACCAATAGTGATCGGCTGACCAAAGGTTTGTCCCGTTTCCGCCAAAACCTTCAGCTTGCCGAGCACCGCCTCCAGCACCGATTCCACGTTGAAGTCGGATCCCATCTCCGTTGACTCGCCCACCAGACGCTCGGGCAAATGGCGCGCAGTACCTTCCCAGGCTAGTGCAGCCACGCCCAAGAGAGAAAGCCCAAGAAACTCCTCTAATCTTCGTCCGGCGAGCCGGAATAGAGATCTTCCAAACGGCTGCGAGCTTCTTCCAAGCTGGCCGAGCGAATCACCAGTAGAGGCTCCTCGGTGAGGTTGCCATCTTCATCCAGCAGCTCTGGGTGAGGGATCCGCTTGCGGGCACGACGAGGAGAGGCCTTGCGCTCTTCCACGCCCAGTGTGATGACATTGGTAACCAAGTTGCGCAGGGCCAAAAAGGCAATGGCCACAAAAGCGATGAGGTAGAGAATCTGCAGCATTACAGGTCGCGGGAGGGGTGAATCTGGCGAAATTGACGGCCCAATTCGGCACATTTCATCAGCAGGCGATGCCATTTTGCCATCAGCCCAGGGTCGATGCCAACCTCTTGATCAGAGGCCTGATAAAGCGCTTTGGCTACCTGTAGCTCCGCCTGGGCAGCCAAAACCTCTTCCAGCAAGGACTGCTGCTCTTCTGGGCTGATAAATTCCAGGGTCTCTTCCTGCAAAAAGCGGCGAGAACGCTCAAACCAGTAGCGGTAGTCCTCCAACAGTGGCCCCAGAATCTCTCGCAACAGCTCAGATTTGCTCATGGCCTGGGATCCCTCCACAACTGGTTTGGATGAAAAAATCTTAGCAGAACTTAACCTTCTCTCGCCACGGGAGAGCGGGATTCCAGGTAGGCTTCCATCTCCAGCATCAGGGCTTCGATCTGAGGCAGCAATTCCAGGGCCTGCTCTTGCCAGTAGCCCCGCTGGTGGGCTTCCAGCAGCCGCTCGCTCATGTCCCGCAGCGCCCAGGGGTTGCGGGATCGCAGGAACTGCTGGACTTGGGGATCCAATAGGTAGGCGCGGGCCAGGCCGGCGTACATGAAATCCGGCACAGCATGGGTGGTGACGTCGTAGGCAAAGAGGTAGTCCAGGGTGGCAGCCATCTCGAAGGCGCCCTTGTAGCCGTGGCGCATCACGCCGGCAATCCACTTGGGGTTGATCACGCGGGCGCGATAGACGCGGTCAATTTCTTCGGCCAGGGTGCGGATCTTAGGGTTGTGGGGACGGGCGTGATCCCCGAAGTAAATCCGCGGGTTGCGGCCCTGGAGCGTTCGCACTGCCGCCACCATCCCCCCTTGAAACTGGTAGTAGTCATCGGAGTCCAGCAGGTCGTGCTCGCGGTTGTCTTGGTTGTGGAGCACAATTTGCAGGTGGGCCAATTGCCGCCGCAGGGCTTCGGGGGCCGGCTCTCCCTCGCCATCGGCCCGGTAGGCGTAGCTGCTCCAGTTGAGGTAGGCGCGGGCCAGATCCGCTTCTGTTTCCCAGTTTTGCGCCTCGATCAGCCCCTGTAGGCCGGCCCCGTAGGCCCCTGGCTTGGAACCGAAGATGCGCAGCCGCGCCCGCTCCGCCGCTGCTTGCTTTGGGATCCCTTGCTCCTGCCAGTACTGGGTATCGGCCAGCACGTGGGCCCGCAGGGGATTGTCGGCTTCTGGCTCCTCCAGGTCAGCCACGGCCTGCACGGCCCGGTCAAACAGGGCAATCAGATTGGGAAAGGCATCGCGAAAGAAGCCAGAAATGCGCAAGGTTACATCCACACGGGGGCGGCCCAAAACCGCTACAGGCAGGATCTCGATGTCCACCACCCGTCCTCCATCCCAGCGGGGTTTGACCCCCAAGAGCGCCAGGGCCTCGGCCCAATCGTCGCCGCCAGTTCTTAGAGTTGAAGTGCCCCAAACGGATAGGCCCAGGCGACGGGGATATTCCCCCTGCTCTTGCACGTAGCGCTCCACCAGCCGCTCGGCGGCCAGTGAGCCGACCTGCCAGGCGGTGGGGGTGGGGATGGCGCGAATGTCCACCGAGTAAAAGTTGCGCCCCGTGGGCAACACGTCCACTCGGCCTCGGGTGGGGGCGCCGGAAGGGCCGCTGGGCACATAGCCGCCCCCTAGCCCATGCAGCAGGTTCTCCAGCTCCTGAGGGGTTTGCTGCAGGCGCGGCAGCAGATCCGTCTCGATCCAATGCAGCACCTGCCTGGCTGCTGGCCCCGGCGGCGGATCGTAAGGGATCCCTTGCAGCCGCTGGGCAATCCAGCGACGGGCTTGTGCCTCCAGGGCGGCAACCCCATCTCCGATGTGGCGAAAGTTCTCGCCCATAGACCTTGAGGTTTTCCCAGGCCGGCTGCCAGCGGCTAATTCTTCAGATAGACCGCCGCCCCTAGGCCGACCAACATTTCCTCAGGGGTAATTTTGCCATCTTGGTTGGTATCCAGGGCATCGAAAACGCGATCTGCCCCCATCCACTCCTCGCGGGTGATGAAGCCATCCCCATCCAGGTCGTAGAGGCGGAAGACATCCTGGGCGGCGTGGGTAATGGTTTCCTTGGCACCCTCCAGCTTCTGCAGCCGCTCGGTGAGCAGTTTTTCCAGCACCTCCAGCGCTTTGGAGAAGCCCTGGATCCCTTCTTCCAGCTTTTCTGAGGCCATGCGGTTTTCCCGGTGCATCTGGTCGAAGGTGGCTCTGTCCATCACCAGGCGGGGAATATCCATCTGCTTGGCTTTTTCCGGATCCAGTTTGCGCTCCAGGTAACCCTCGGTGTTCTGCAGCTCCGCCAGCAAGGCGGGCGAGATGGTCAGGAGATCACAGCCGGCCAACTCGATGATCTCCCCGATGTTGCGGAAGCTGGCCCCCATCACTTCCGTCGGAAAATCGTATTTGCGGAAGTAGTTGTAAATCTGGGTTACCGATTGCACCCCCGGATCTTCGGCAGGGGGATAGCTCTCCCGGCCCGTGTGTTTCTTATACCAATCCAAGATGCGGCCTACAAAGGGCGAGATCAGCTTCACCCCCGCTTCGGCGCAGGCTATGGCTTGGTGCAAGCCAAACAACAGGGTAAGGTTGCAGTGGATCCCTTCTTTCTCCAGGATCTCGGCAGCCCGGATCCCTTCCCAAGTCGAGGCAATTTTAATCAGCACCCGCTTGGGATCCGCTCCTGCCGCCTTGTAGAGCTCGATCAAATGGCGGGCTTTGGCAACTGTGGCTTCTGTGTCGTAAGAGAGGCGGGCATCCACCTCCGTCGAGACCCGGCCAGGAATGATGGACAAAATGCGCACGCCAAAGGCCACGGCCAGTTGATCGATGGCGTGGGCCACCACGGTTTTGATGTCGGCTTTGGATCCCAGTTCTTGGCGGGCCTTGAGCAAGGTTTCATCGACAATGCCCTGATACTGAGGCATTTGGGCTGCAGCCGTGATCAATGAGGGATTGGTGGTGGCATCCTGCGGCTTAAAGCTCTCGATGGCGTTGATATCCCCCGTATCAGCCACCACGACAGTCATCTGTCGCAATTGCTCCAGCAAGCTCTTGCTCATGTTCGGCTCCTTGAGATTGCGCTACGCGCCGCTTCTGCGACCTAGTTTCAGTGTTACCCATCCCATTCAGGGATCCCGGTAGACATGAGATTGTCTTAATTCTGATACATTCACGCTGAACTCTCCTGAACATGGTTCAGGAAAGAAGCGATCGCATCCTGCCTATCTCTGTTCGCGTCAGCGGGACGGAGTCCAAGCAGGAAGGCGGTATCCCGCAAAGCCCTGAGGAATACCCCCCGAGCGCTTTCCCCCTTCACTTCCCGGCAACCGTTGCGGTGGACTCAAGGATCAGGGGGAAACTTGGTCTACTATATCCCTCTCAATGACTTTTGCCAAACCGCCTAAAGCTCAGTAAATTCAGCAAAGTTCAGGGTTTTGGGGGTTAGAGGCATGCTCTGCCGCTCACCCCCACGGGTGTGGGGACAACTGGGCATACTCGTTTCAAACAAGATGAAGACCCTTCGCCGCTGACCCTCACCCCTTGCGGGCGAGGGGAGCTGGGGATCAACCAACCAGCTGTTCCACAGCCGTTTGCAATGACCAGGCAAAGCAAGGGGGAAACCCCAGAGGCTGCCTAGCCCGCCTGGCTGCGCAACTGCCGCAAGAGCCGCTCAAACTCCTCCGGCAGGGGAGCGGTAAACTGCAGCGGCTGGCCTGTGCGCGGGTGAACAAAGGAGAGCTTCCAGGCATGGAGAGCTTGGCCGCCCAGCTTAACAGGGCTGGTTTTGCTCTGGGTGTAGAGGGGATCCCCGACAATGGGTAGGCGCATGTGGGCAGCATGCACCCGAATTTGATGGGTGCGCCCGGTCTCCAGCTCAAACTGCATCAGGGTGTAGTTGCCCAGCCGCTCCAACACTTGCCAGTGGGTTACCGCCACTCGCCCTTGGCCAGGGGTCAGGACGGCCATTTTCTGCCGATCCACCGGGTGCCTCCCAATGGGGGCAGAGACGGTGCCTTGGCTTTGGGCCGGGCGACCGAACACCACCCCCAAGTAGATGCGCCGGGCGGTTTTGGCCTGGATCTGGGCTTGTAGGTGCTGGTGGGCCTGATCGTGTTTGGCGATCACCAGCGCGCCGGTGGTGTCCTTGTCGAGGCGATGCACAATGCCCGGACGCTGTTCGCCGTTGATGCCCGACAGGTGGGGACAATGGGCCAGCAGCGCGTGCACCAGGGTGCCGCTGGCGTGGCCAGGAGCCGGATGCACCACCAGATCGCGGGGCTTGTTGAGCACAATCAGGTCGTCATCTTCGTAGAGAATGTCCAACGGGATCCGCTCCGGCTCTAGCGTCGCCGGCCTGGCTGCCGGGATCCGCACTTCGATCTGATCCCCCGTTTGCAAGGGGCGATTTTTATCCAGACAGGGCTTCCCATTCAGCCAAACCTGGCCTGCCCGGATGAGCTGCTGCAGGCGTGAGCGAGACAGATCTGGGAGTTGCTCCGCCAACCCCCGATCCAGCCGGGAGCCGTGGTGTTTTTCCGTCACCCTTATCTGGCGAATTTCTGCCGCAGGCTGCTCGTGACCCTCCATCGCCATTGGCCCTGCTGTCAAACTCCCTTCTTTGCCCATTGTGGCAGCCCGGCTACTTTTGCACTGAGTAAAAAAGGTCGAAGATTTGTAGCAACTTCCTCAGGCAGCTTCCGGGGAGATCTGCTTTGTCTCATCGCCTTCTGAGCCTTTTCGACGGGATCCCTGGGAAATTTTAAGGGGCCGAAAATCCTCACTAGAGTGAGGGTATGGCCCGCCGAGAATAAGTGGGGCCAAGTGCTGGCGCAGGGGGAGTTTGGCCCCTGATGTGACAGACAATACAGCACGCCACAACGATTGCAATGGGTTCAATCGGTCTAAGGAGACAAGGCATGTCGGATGGAGCAACCCTGGGATCCCAGCTTCAGCAACCCTCCCAACCCCAGCTCTTGTCGGAGCCACCCTTGGTTTTGCCCCTGACGGAAGTGGGGCTGCGGGATATTGCCCAGGTGGGCGGGAAAAACGCCTCGTTGGGCGAAATGCTGCAGCAATTAACCCCCAAAGGGATCCGCGTGCCCCTGGGGTTTGCCACCACTGCCTATGCCTACCGCCAGTTCATCGCCGCTAGTGGCCTAGAGGAGAAACTGCGCGGGATCTTTCGGGATCTCGACATTGAAGATGTGAACAACCTGCGCCATCGCGGCAAGGCTGCCCGCACCTTAATTTTGCAGACGCCCTTCCCTCCTGAGCTGGAGCAGGCCATCAGCGAAGCCTACCAGAAGCTGTGCGAGCATTATGGCCCCGACACCGATGTGGCAGTGCGCTCCAGCGCCACGGCCGAAGACTTGCCGGATGCCAGCTTTGCCGGCCAGCAGGAGACCTACTTGAACGTGCATGGGGTGAAGGCGGTGCTCAACGCCTGCCACCGCTGTTTTGCCAGCCTGTTTACCGACCGGGCCATCTCCTACCGCCAGATCAAGGGCTTTGACCATTTTCAAGTAGCCCTCTCGGTGGGGGTGCAGAAGATGGTGCGCTCCGACCTGGCCTGTTCGGGGGTGATGTTCTCCATCGACCCAGAAACCGGCTTTAAAGATGCGGTGCTGATCACCGCCGCCTACGGCCTGGGGGAAAACGTGGTGCAAGGGATCGTCAACCCCGATGAGTACGTGGTCTTCAAACCCACCCTCAAGCAGGGACTGCGCCCCATCCTCTCCCGCAAGCTGGGCAGCAAGGCCCTGAAGCTGGTCTACGACGAGGGGGGATCCCGTTCCACCAAAAACGTGGCTGTCCCCGAAAGCCTGCGCAAGCAATATGCCCTCAAGGACGAGGAAGTCCTGGAGCTGGCTCGCTGGGCCTGCCTGATCGAAGAGCACTACTCGGCGCTGCGGGGCCGCTTCACCCCCATGGACATCGAGTGGGCCAAAGATGGGATCACCGGCGAGCTGTTTATCGTCCAGGCCCGCCCCGAAACGGTGCAGTCGCAAAAAGGGGCCAACCAGCTGACCACCTATCGCTTCACCCAGCCTGGGGCGCAGCCCGAGCCTCTGGTGCGGGGACGGGCCGTAGGCGAGGCCATTGGCCAGGGCACAGCCCGCGTCATTTTGGATGTGCGCCGCTCGGATCAGTTTCAGGCCGGCGAGGTGCTGGTGACCGAAAAAACGGATCCCGACTGGGAGCCCATCATGAAAAAGGCCAGCGCCATCGTCACCAACCAGGGGGGCAGAACTTGCCATGCGGCCATCATCGCCCGCGAGCTGGGGATCCCGGCCATTGTTGGCTGCGGCAACGCCACGCAGGTGCTCCGTTCCGGCGAGCCCATCACCGTCTCCTGCGCTGAAGGGGAAGAAGGGCGGGTCTACCCGGGCCTGTTGCCCTATGAGGTGACGGAGATCCCGCTGGAGGAGCTGCCCCGTCCCCGCACCCAGCTGATGATGAATGTGGGCAACCCAGAAAAAGCCTTCGGCCTCAGCGGGATCCCTTGCGATGGCGTGGGGCTGGCGCGGCTGGAGTTCATCATTGCCAACCACATTCAGGTCCACCCGCTGGCTTTGCTCAACTATGAGCAGGCGGTGAAAGAGGAGCCTCGCCTGGCGGAGCTGACCGCCCAATATCCCGATAAGCCTGAATACTTTGTGGATAAGCTGGCCCAAGGGGTGAGCACCATCGCCGCCGCCTTCTATCCCAAGCCGGTGATCGTGCGGCTGTCGGATTTCAAGAGCAACGAGTATGCCCACCTGCTGGGGGGATCCCGCTACGAACCCCACGAGGAAAACCCCATGATTGGCTGGCGGGGGGCCTCCCGCTACACGGATCCCCGCTACCGCGAGGGCTTTGCCTTGGAGTGTCGGGCCATGAAACGGGTGCGGGATGAGATGGGCCTGACCAACGTCATCTTGATGATCCCCTTCTGCCGCACGCCGGAAGAGGGACACAGGGTGCTGGAGGAGATGGCCCGCCACGGCCTGGTGCGGGGAGAAAACGGTCTGCAGGTGTACGTGATGTGTGAATTGCCCAGCAATGTTATCCTGGCCGACGAGTTCTGCCAGATCTTCGACGGCTTCTCCATCGGCTCCAACGACCTCACCCAGCTCACTCTGGGCCTGGATCGCGACTCAGCCCTGGTGGCCCACCTTTTTGACGAGCGCCACGAGGCCGTCAGGCGGATGATCGCCCAGGTGATCCAGACGGTGAAAAGCCATGGCCGCAAGATCGGCATCTGCGGGCAGGCCCCCAGCGACTACCCCGACTTCGCCCGCTTCCTGGTGCAAGCAGGGATCGATTCCATCAGCCTCAACCCCGATTCCCTGTTGAAAACCCTGCTGGTGGTGGCCGAAGCAGAAGCGGCTGGCGCCCGGTGAGCCCAAAGCCGGCCCAGGGACGTGCGCGGGGATCCCGTCTCCTGGGTTACAATCTTTTCTGCTGTGTTCCCATCCCCATCGATGATCCACGAACTCTCCATGCCGGCCCTCAGCTCCACCATGGAAACGGGCAAGATCGTCACCTGGCTTAAGAACCCCGGCGACCGCGTGGAGAAGGGAGAAAACATCCTGGTGGTGGAGTCGGACAAAGCGGACATGGACGTGGAGTCCTTCCACAGCGGCATCCTGGCCAGTATCCTCATTCCGGCAGGAGCATCGGCCCCGGTGGGCGCGCCCATCGCCCTGATTGCCGAAAGCGAAGCGGAAGTGGCCCAAGCTCAGGAAAAAGCCAAAGCCCTCGCTGCTGGCGTTACCCCTGCGGCTCCACGTAGCGCAGACCGCGCCTCTGCAGCTCAGCCGACAAGCCCTGCCCCTGCGGCAACCCCCACCTCTACACTGCCAAATGGATCGGATGGCGCCGGATCCCAGCGGGTCGTGGCTTCCCCGCGGGCGAAAAAATTGGCGGAGAGCCTGGGGATCGATCTGCGCACCGTGCGCGGCTCTGGCCCCAATGGTCGCATCGTCGCTGAAGACGTGGAGCGAGCTGCGGCCCTTTCCGCTCCTGCAGTGGCTGCCCCCTCTGCCCCAGCCCCTACGTCCCCAACTCCTGTGGCTGTCCCCTTGGGGGAAACGGTTCCCCTCAGCACTTTACAAGCGGCGGTGGTGCGCAACATGAACGCCAGCCTTGGCGTGCCGGTGTTCCACGTGGGCTACACCATCACCACCGACAACTTGGATCAGCTGTACCAACAGGTAAAGCCTAAGGGGGTGACCCTGACGGCCCTTTTGGTCAAAGCGGTGGCCCTGACCCTGGAGAAGCATCCCCTTTTGAATGCCAGCTACACAGAAAACGGCATCCATTACAAATCGGATATCAACATCGCCGTGGCCGTGGCCATGGAGGATGGCGGGCTGATCACCCCTGTCCTAAAGCAAGCCAACCGGCTGGATCTGTATGAGATCTCCCGCCGCTGGAAGGATCTGGTGGAGCGGGCGCGGCGTAAGCAACTGCAGCCAGAGGAGTACAACAGCGGCACCTTCACCCTCTCCAACCTGGGCATGTTTGGGGTGGATCGCTTCGACGCCATTTTGCCGCCTGGCCAAGGGGCTATTTTGGCCATCGGCGCTTCTCGCCCCACGGTGGTGGCGACGCCGGAAAAAGCGATTGCCATCCGCTCCCAGATGCAAGTGAACCTTACCTGTGATCACCGCGTCATCTACGGCGCCCATGCAGCGGCCTTCCTGCAAGATCTGGCGCAGCTCATAGAGCACAAGGTGGGATCCCTGACGTTGTAGCAAGCCCACCCGGCGATTCAGTAGGGGGTAACAATCCCCCTCGGTCGTGGGGAAAGAGTTGCCTCTGTAGGGTTAACCTCGGGATCCGACTCAGGCTCTTCTGGGTCAGGCATTTCTCGGCGCACCTCTTGGTCTTGTACCACCCGAAAAATCAGGGTAAAGGGGCGACCTACCTCCGCCGCCACAAATTCCTCCAGCAAAGTCACCTGCCTGGGGGTAATCGGCTCGTCTGCTCGTACCAACAGCACTACTTCTGGGGGATTGACCACCCAGTTAAACTCGCTGCGCAATAGGGTTACCCGTTGGAAGGTGATGGTTCTGTTTAGCAAGGCGGTTCGTAGCGCCCATTCCAACCGAGATTGATACAGCAGTTGAGTCATACTGGCTGCCAGCGGCACCAGCAACACCATCACCAAACCGAACATCCACACCAATCCAGAACGGGCCTTGTGCAAGGGGGCGTAGCCCATCAGCAAAAACGTAACCATGCAAGCCAGGGCAATCCCCAACAGGTTGGTGGAATAGAGCAGGGTTGCTCCTAGGCTGATCTCCCAGTCGGCATGGGCCAGTCCCAAACCAATCACACACACCGGCGGCATTAAGGCCACAGCAATCGCAACCCCTGCCAAACTGTCGGCGATCTCTTTGCGCACCCTAGCAAAAGCGCTAATTCCCCCTGCTGCTAGCGCCACTCCCAAATCCAACAGGTTGGGTTGAGTGCGGGCCAAAATTTCGCTGCCCCAATTGGGAAGACCTACCCAACACCCCAGCAGGAAAGACACCCCCACCCCAATACCAGTTCCCACGGTCAAAGACAGGATGCCTGTACGAAACAAGAGCACATTCCCATCTAAAGCCCCCATGGCCATGCCGCGAATCGGCAGCATCAGAGGAGCCACGATCATCGCCCCAATGATCACGGCCGGGCTATTGGCCAGTAACCCCAACGTGGCAATCACAGAGGAGCCGAGCACCAACATCAAGTAGTTCAGGCTGAGGCGAGACTCCCGCATCAATCCCATCATCAACTCGGCATATTCTTCTAGAGTGACCAGTGGTGGCCGCCAGCGGAGAGGCTGTGGCCAACCCTGGGGTGAGGGAACCAAGCCGGTTTCTGAGCTGCTGCTAGTAGAAGGAGGGATCCTGTTCATATCCATGATTGGGTTCGCGGTCTTGGGTCTCCTTGGCGGTGTCAGGAACACACCAGCCTCGGGCTTTCAGCAGTCTAACTTGGTGGAGAGCCGCTACTCAGGATCCCCCTTTGGGAGAGTGGCGCATCAAATCTTGTACGGCCTCGGCATGGTAAGAGCTGCGGGTGAGAGGGGAGGACACCACCTGCAAAAAGCCCAGTTCCTCTCCCACCCGTCGCCAATGGTCGAACTCTTCGGGGGGAACGTAGCGCTCCACCGGCAGGTGTTTGGGGCTGGGCGCCAGGTATTGGCCGAGCGTGAGAATGTCACAACCCACCCGGCGCAGATCCCGCATCACCTGCAAGATCTCCTCGGCAGTTTCTCCCAGGCCCAACATCACCCCCGACTTGGTGTACAGGCCGGGATCCCATTGCCGTGCCAACTCCAACAGTTTGAGGGAGCGCTCGTAGTTCCCTTGCGGGCGTACACGGCGATAGAGGCGGGGCACCGTTTCGGTATTGTGGTTGAGCACCGTCGGTCGGGCTGCCAGGATCTGCTGCAGCGCCTGCCAGTTACCGCACAGATCTGGGATCAGGACTTCGATGGTCGTCTGGGGCATGCGGCGGCGGATTTCCGCAATGCAGGCAACAAACTGGCCGGCTCCCCCATCGGGCAGGTCGTCCCGATTCACCGACGTAATCACCGCATGGCGCAACCCCAAGCGCTCCACTGCTTCCGCCACCCGCAGGGGTTCAGTGGCATCCAGGGGCAGAGGGCGTTTGGTGAAGTCGATATCGCAGTAGGGGCAGGCGCGGGTACAGGCCGGGCCCATGATCAAAAAGGTGGCGGTGCCGTTGGCAAAACACTCCCCCAGGTTGGGACAGGAAGCCTCTTCGCAAACCGTGTTTAGGCCCAAGTCCCGCAGCAGTTGTTTGACGGATCCCACCCGTTGAGGGGCCTTGGCCCGCAGCCAGGAGGGTTTGCCGCCAGGAGAAGAAGAAACAACGGTCAAAGAAGTGCTCCAACACAAAACAGCAGCGACGGTATCACTCAGCTTAGCCTGCCATTTGGCCCCCTTGAATTTGGACAAAGCCAATTTCCCGGCCCAATTGATCCCTGCCGCCTCGGAAGCAAGACCCAAAACACGGCATACTGGAAAGCAAATGTCGAGCGATAGGGATCCCACATGGTTGTTGCTGCTCCTCCCTCTCTGGAACAACTTGCCATCAATACGATTCGCTTTTTGGCGGTGGATGCTGTTCAGAAGGCCAACTCCGGCCACCCTGGCCTGCCGATGGGAGCAGCACCCATGGCCTATGTGTTGTGGCAGCAGTTCATGAAGTTCAACCCCCGCAACCCCAAGTGGGTGGATCGGGATCGCTTTGTGCTCTCGGCGGGGCACGGCTGCATGCTGCAGTACGCGCTGCTGCACCTGACCGGCTTTGATGTGAGCCTAGAGGACATCAAGCAGTTTCGCCAGTGGGGATCCAAAACCCCCGGCCACCCGGAAAACTTTGAAACTCCGGGGGTAGAGGTCACCACCGGCCCGCTGGGGCAAGGGGTGGGCAATGCGGTAGGGTTGGCCATTGCCGAGGCCCATCTGGCCGCCCGCTTCAACAAGCCCGGTTACACCATTGTGGATCACTACACTTACGTGATCTTGGGGGATGGCTGCAACATGGAAGGGGTGGCTTCTGAAGCAGCTTCTCTGGCCGGCCACCTGCAACTGGGCAAGCTGATCATGCTTTACGACAGCAACCACATCTCCATCGACGGCAGAACGGAAATCGCCTTTACGGAAGATGTGGGCAAACGCTATGAAGCCTACGGCTGGCATGTGCAAAAAGTAGAGGATGGCAACCACGACTTGAAAGGGATCGCCGAGGCTATCCAGAAAGCCAAGGAAGTCACCAACAAGCCGTCCTTGATTATTGTCGAGACCACCATCGGCTACGGATCCCCCAACAAGGCCGGCAGCGAGAGCGTCCATGGGGCACCCCTGGGGCCGGAAGAGGTGAAGCTCACCAAACAAAACCTGGGCTGGCCGCTGGAGCCGGAGTTTTACATCCCCGACGAGGTGCTGGCCCACTTCCGCCAGGCCATCGAGAAAGGGGCCAAAGCCGAAGCGGAGTGGAACGAGCGCTTCGCCGCCTACGAGAAGGCTTACCCCGAAGAGGCCGCCGAGTTCAAGCGCATCATGGCCGGGGAGCTGCCGGTGGGCTGGAAAGAAGCGCTGGCCCCCATTGCCGAAACCGGCAGAGAATCCACCCGCAACCTCTCCAAGTTTTGTCTGAATGCCTTGGCCAAAGCGGTGCCGGAACTGCTGGGGGGATCCGCAGATCTCGCCCACTCCAACATGACTTATCTAAAGGGGATCCCAGAGTTTCAGGCCGGCTCTTACGAGGGGCGTAACTTCCGCTTTGGGGTGCGGGAACACGGCATGGGAGCCATTGCCAACGGCATGGCGCTTCATGGAGGTCTCATCCCTTACGACGCCACCTTTTTGATCTTCACCGACTACATGCGGCCTGCCATCCGCCTGTCCGCCCTCTCGCAGGTGCGGGTGCTGCACGTCATGACCCACGACTCCGTCGCCTTGGGAGAAGATGGCCCCACCCACCAGCCCATTGAGACACTGGCTTCCCTACGGGCTATCCCCAACCTCTATGTGCTGCGCCCAGCGGATGCCCGCGAAACGGTGGGATCTTACCAGGTGGCCCTAGAAGCCAAGACCACCCCTTCTGTGCTGGTGTTTACCCGGCAAGCCGTCAACCCGGTGGAGGGCACCTCTGTTGAAGGCGTAGCCAAAGGGGCCTATGTGGTGGTGGATGCCCCCAACCCAGAGCTGATCTTGATCGCCACCGGCTCTGAACTGGAGCTGGCGGTGAAAGCTGCAGCCCAACTGAAGCAGGAAGGCCGGGCCGTGCGGGTGGTCTCTATGCCCTGTATGGAGCTGTTTGAGGCCCAGCCCCAGAGCTACCGAGACTCGGTTCTGCCCCCCAACGTCACCAAGCGCGTCTCCGTCGAGGCAGGTTCCACCTTCGGCTGGCACAAGTACCTGGGGTTTGAGGGGGTGGCCATTGGCATCGACCGCTTTGGCGCCTCTGCCCCCGGCCCGGTGTGCATGGAGAAGTTCGGCTTCACGGTGGAAAACGTGGTCAACACTGCCCGCCGGCTGCTGGGCTGAGGGCACTTTACCCCTTCCTCGGCGCTTTCAAGGGGCTCAGCAGGGATCCCTTCTCTGCTGGGCTTTTTTCCCTGTTGAGCCTGCTGCCCAGCGGCGTGACCCGGACAGGCGTAGCGAACCTCGCATCAACCAATCAGCAGGACTTCCAAAGCATCCGGATCTGCTTCTTTCTGTAGGGCAGCCATGGCGGAGAACGCAGTCGAGGGCGGCTTCCTGCCCCGCAGACAACACCTTTGCCTTGAGGACATCTTCAACCATGGCGGGGATGATCCTTGAAGGCAAGTTGGAAGTCGAGCAGGCTGCCACCATCGCCTTGAAATCGCCTTGAAGAAGAAACTTTGGCTTCCGCCGCCGTGCTGAGGTGCTTGTGCCGGCTGCAGACACAAACAGCTTTGCCTACTGTTTGCCTACTGTAGGAACCCCGCCAGTAAAATCACCGCGGCTCCCACGGCAGCCAAAATCGTCAGCGCCCGGCCCGCGTCGGCACTGCCCTTCCACGAGAAGTTTTTCTCCGACTTTTTCGGTTCTGCTGGCATGGCCATGCCTCCCTTTGCATTGCCAACTCTAACTTAACTTCCCCCCCACGGGATCTTAGCTGGTTGGGGCATACCCTGGAAAAAACAGCAGCCATCTGGCCCGGCCAGCCGTTTTTGGGAACAATACAAGCAGGCAAGGGATCCAACTCCCACCAGTCTGGAAGCACATCCTGAGGCGAAAGCCATGAGCTATGCAGAACGGAGCGAAAGAATGGTTTTGACGTTGGCGACTCTGCTGGGCGGCTGGGTTGGCGGAGGGTTGTTGCAGGGATCCCTCTGGGTTGCCGCTCAGCCTACCTTTCAGACAGTGCCGTTGCCGCGCCTGCCTGTGGGTGTCGATCAATCGGTCTTCGATCGCCCGGTAGCCCGCTTTAACCCCAACCTACCTGCCGAGCTGGTGATCCGCAATCGCACCGGTCTGCCTTTGGAATACGGCTTTACCGATCCCCGCCAGAAAGTCTCGGAACTGCCTGCAGGCGAAACGTTGCGCCTGAGCAACCTGCTGATCCCCAACTGCATGGCCATCAACACGCCGATGTTGGCTCCTGTGGGCTACCAGGTGAGCGTGGATTCTTTCAACGTGATCACTGTAGAAGTGCGCCTGGTCAACGATGTCTCCGGCGACCACTGCCTCGATCTGCAAGCGACAGGGGCTATTTTTGTGAATTGATATCAATAAACTGACATAAATCGATCGGCGATCGGCGGTCACGACACAAGTTAGTTGATCAAAGGGATCCCTTACATCCTCACCTACAGTCATCTTCTGGCCTTTGCCAGGATGGACATGGGATCCCACACGGTAGATGGCAGTTGACTTTGCCCGGTTTTGACGCTGGGATTGAGTCTATTGGAGAGCCGATCAGCTTACTAGCGCAGGAGCCCCGCACTGTACCCGTAGGGTCAGTGCCGGGAGGAATGCCCTTTGATGAAGTACAATGAACTTATGAGCCAAATCCTGACCATCTCCTGCAAGCTCAAGGTGTCCCAGTCGCAAGCCGCTAAATTGGACGCGACGATGGATGCCTTTGTGCAGGCACTGAACTGGGTCAACCAGAACAC